>JAUXNZ010000217.1 GCA_030682595.1 Rhodocyclaceae bacterium
CGCTGGCGGTGGCAATGCAGGCCTCGGCGCCTTCCAGGGCGGCCAGCCGCTCCTGCAGCATGGTGACAGTGGGATTGGTGAAGCGCGAATAGACGTTGCCTTCCTCTTCACCGGAAAAGCGCGCCGCCGCCTGCGCAGCGCTGGCGAAGACGAAACTGGAGGTGAGGTAAAGCGCCTCGCTATGCTCGCCAAACTGGCTGCGCTCCTGGCCGGCGCGCACCGCCAGGGTGTCGATCTGATATTGCAATTTTTCGCTCATACGGAGGTCACCAGGTTAAGGTCAAGTTGGCCGCCTTCATCATCGCCATCGAGGTGATGGCTTGGTTTGCCGCGCGCGCTCTCAACGCTGGCCAGATAGTCCGCGCTGATGTCGCCAGTGACGTACTGACCGTCGAAGCACGAAGTATCGAAACTCGCCAGCGCCGGATTAATGGAACTCACGGCATTCTTCAGCGCATCGAGGTCCTGATAGATCAGGGCGTCAGCACAAATCTCGCGGCAGATTTCCTCATCGCTGCGATGGGAGGCGATCAACTCGGCGCGCGTCGGCATGTCTATGCCATAGACATTGGCAAAGCGCACTGGCGGACTGGCCGAGGCGAAATAGACTTTTTTCGCACCGGCCTCGCGGGCCATCATGATGATCTCGCGACTGGTGGTGCCGCGCACGATGGAGTCGTCGACCAGCAACACATTCTTGCCGCGAAACTCCTGCGCCATGGCATTGAGTTTCTGGCGCACCGATTTGCGGCGCGACGCCTGCCCCGGCATGATGAAAGTACGACCGATATAGCGGTTCTTGACGAAGCCTTCGCGGTAAGGCACGTCAAGCCGCCGGGCGAGTTCGAGTGCGGAGGGCCGACTCGAATCAGGAATCGGTATCACTGCGTCGATGGCTAGATGCGGCATGGTATGGCGAATCTTGTCGGCGAGGAATTCGCCCATCTTGACGCGCGATCCATATACCGAAACGCCATCCATCAACGAGTCGGGACGCGCCAGATAAACATACTCGAACATGCATGGAGCATGCATGGTCTTTTCAGCGCACTGCCGACTGATGAACTGCCCGCGCGTATCGATCAGCACCGCCTCGCCTGGTTCGACGTCGCGCAGGAACTGGAAGCCGAGCGTATCGATCGCCACGCTTTCCGAGGCAACGAGATACTCCATGCCCAGCGAGGTTTCGTTGCGTCCGATCACCAGTGGACGGATGCCGTACGGATCGCGGAAAGCCAGCAGGCCGTAGCCGGCGATCATCGCCACCACGGCATAGGCGCCCTTGACGCGCCGATGCACGCCGGCCACCGCCTTGAAGATGGTCTCGGCATCGACCTGGTATTTCGTCGAGGCCACCTGCAGCTCGTGCGCTAGCACGTTCAACAACACCTCGGAATCCGAGTTGGTGTTCATGTGCCGCAGGTCTTGCAGGAACATGTCACGCTTCAGCATTTCGGCATTGGTCAGGTTGCCGTTATGCGCCAGCATCAGGCCAAACGGCGAATTGACGTAGAACGGTTGCGCCTCGGCGGAGTTGTAGGCCGAGCCCGCCGTCGGGTAGCGGCAGTGGCCGATACCCCAGTTGCCGGCCAGACTGCGCATGTTGCGGGTGCGGAACACGTCGCGCACCAGCCCTGGCCCCTTGTGCATGTGAAAACGTCCGCCCTCCGCCGTGGCGATGCCGGCCGCATCCTGACCGCGATGTTGCAAAACCTGCAAACCGTCGTAGAGCAACTGATTTACCGGCGTAGTGGCTACCACGCCCAAAATACCGCACATTGTTCAACCCTATCGGTAGCGAATCCGTTTTGCCAATTCTGGCGGCAACCAAGGCTTGGCCGCCAGCACCGCCGTTTCAAGCGGCGGCGCCAACACCGCCTGCCGCCACCACTGCTGTTGCGGCAGGGCGGTCAACCCGGCCAGCAACACTCCCACCCACACCACCAAAACTCCGCGCGCAACACCGAACAGCGAGCCCAGCACCCGATCCAGCGGCGCCAACCCAACCGCCCGCAACAGCAGTGAAACCACCCAGCGCGCCAGGGCGAACAGTATCAGGACAGCGACAAAGATGGCAACAAACCCGGCCACCTGCTGCGTCAGCGGCTCGGCCAGCGGATCCGCCAACCCGGTCGCCAGCCAACCGCCCGCCGGGGTCGCCCAGGTGCGCGCCGCCAGAAAAGCCACCACCCAGGCAACCAGCGCCAGGATTTCACTCACCATGCCGCGCCAAGCGCCAACCGCCAGGGATAGCAGCACCACCCCGATCACGACAAAATCGATAACCGTCACTTATTTTCTGGCCACCGGGCCATCGACACCGATGATCTTGACACGCGCCCGCGCCTTCTCGGCCGCCTCCTGGGTGGGAAATGGTCCGGCGCGCACGCGTGTGCGCGGCCCGTTCGGGGTATCAACCTTTTCGGTGTAGGTTGGCAGGTCCAGCTGCTTCAGCTTCCCGATCAGGATGGTGACACTGGCTGGATTCTGATAGGCGCCCAGTTGCACCTCCCAAGCTTCGCCGCCGATCTTTTCGGCGGCGGACTTGGGTTCTGCTGCCTGCGCTTCGGGTTTGGGCTCGGCCTTGGCAACGGGTTTGGCTTCGGTTTTGGGCTCAACCTTGACAACGGGCTTGGCTTCGGGTTTTTCGACGGGGGCGGGATGGGCAGGCTGCTGTACCGCGGCAAGCTTGCCGGTCACGCGCTGCGTCACACCCTCGTCCGGACTGGGGATGCGCACCTGAATATCTTTCAGGAGCGGCGCCGGCTGGTGATCCATCACCATCGGTAAAACAATGGCGGCCAAAAGCGCCAGCGCCACTGCGCCGATCAGCCGTCGCCGCGCGCGCTTTTTCAGCAGCGTCGCGTCATCGCCTGGTTCGCCGTCCTTGTCGCTACGTTTATCTTCTTGTGCCATGTCACGCATTACGGCCGAGAGATCGCATCACACCCTCCACCGTCAGAAACGATCCAAAGACGAGAATTCTATCATCGTCACCCGCCTTCTCCTGCGCATGAGCAAGCGCGACTGCGGGCGATGCAAATTGGCCCGCCGCCTTGCCAGCGCCGACTTTTGTGATGATCGCCGCAAGGTCGACAGCAGTAGCCGCGCGCGGCCCCGGCAGGTCGCAGGGCAGCCAGCGGTCGACTCGATGACAGACTGCCTCGATCACGCCGGCAATATCTTTATCTGCCATCATGCCGAACACCGCCCAGGTGGTCCGCGCAAAGCCCATGCCGGAGAGGCTGGCCGCGAGCGCCGCGGCGGCCTGCGGATTGTGGGCGACATCGAGCACGACCTGCGGCCGCCCCGGCAAGACCTGGCAACGGCCGGCAACCGCGACTTCGGACAGGCCGCGCCGGATATCCTGCACCGCAACCGGCAGCCGGTCATGCAAGGCATACAACGCGGCAATCGCGCAACTGGCGTTGTGCAACTGACAATCCCCGCGCAAGGCAGGGAAGGCCAGGCCACCAAGCTTGCGGCCGTCTTTCTCCCAATACTGCCATTGCCCTTCCTGCCGATTTACCCCCCCCCCCGTAGCCGCGGCTACGCTGCGTCCTCCCCCCTGGGGGCCAAGCAAAACTTGGGGCGGCCCGGCGTTTTGCTTGATAAAACCGAAATCGCGGCCAATCTGCCAAAAGTCGGCGCTGGCGAGACGGCAGGTTTCGGTCAGACTTTGCGGCGGCTCGGCATCGCCGCAGATCAGCGGCCGACCGGCACGGCAGATGCCGGCTTTTTCTCGCCCGATCTGCTCGCGTGTCGGTCCCAGATAATCCATGTGATCCAGCCCAACAGTAGCCACAATGGCGCAGTCGGCATCATATATGTTCGTGGCATCGAGCCGGCCGCCGAGGCCGACCTCAAGGATGATCGCGTCAAGTCCGGCGACCGCAAACATTTCCCAGGCCGCCAGCGTGCCGAACTCGAAATAGGTGAGCGGCACGCTGCTGCGCGCCGCCTCGACCCGGGAAAACGCCGCACAGAAGTCGGCGTCATCCGCCGCCGCGCCATTCAGGCGTACCCGTTCGTTGTAACGCAGCAGATGGGGTGAGGTGTAAACGCCGACGCGATAGCCGGCGGCCAGCAGAATGCGCTCAAGCATGGCGCAGGTCGAACCCTTGCCATTGGTCCCGCCCACGGTGATGACCGGGCAGCCTTGGCGCTGCTGCAAGGCCAAGCTGACCTGCCGTACGCGTTCCAGCCCAAGCTCGATGCCAGCCTGACCGCGCGGGTGCAGACGTTCGAGGTGATCCAGCCAGTCTTCCAGGCTGCGCTCTGTTTTCTCAAGCAAAACGCCGGGCCACCCCAAGTTTTGCTTGGCCCCCCGGGGGGAGGACGCAGCGTAGCTGCGACTGCGGGGGGGGGCTCATACGGCTGGGATCCGCTGCAACAGGGTCAACACGGCCGCCAGCCGGTCGCGCATCTCGCGCCGGTCGACGATCATGTCGATGGCGCCCTTTTCAAGCAGGAATTCGGCGCGCTGGAAGCCTTCTGGCAGGGTTTCGCGCACGGTCTGTTCGATCACGCGCGGCCCGGCAAAGCCGATCAACGCGCCCGGTTCGGCCATGACGACGTCACCGATGAAGGCGAACGAAGCCGAGACGCCGCCCATGGTCGGATCGGTCAGCACCGAGATGAAAGGCAATTGGTGACGCGCCAGCCGGGTCAGCGCCGCCGTCGTCTTGCTCATCTGCATCAGCGACAACAGACCTTCCTGCATGCGCGCCCCGCCCGAAGCCGTCACGCAAATGAAGGGCAGTTGATTCTCGATGGCGGCATTCACGCCGCGCACGAAGCGCTCGCCGACCACCGAGCCCATTGAGCCGCCCATGAATTCAAACTCGAAGCAGGCCACCACCACCGGCAGGGTTTTGATCGCGCCCTGCATCACCACCATGGCATCGGATTCGCCAGTGTCATCAAAGGCCGCCGCCAGCCGGTCCGGATAGCGCTTGCTGTCCTTGAACTTGAGCGCATCGAGCGGCAACACCTCGGCGCCGATCTCGTGCCGACCTTCGGCATCAAGCAACAAATCAAGCCGTTCGCGCGCCTTCAGGCGATGATGATGAGCACACTTGGGACAAACATTGAGGTTCTGCGCCAGGTCGGTGGCATACAACACCGCCTCGCAGGCGGGACACTTGCTCCATAACCCCTCGGGCATGGACTTCCGCGTGCCACTCGCACCGATAGCGCGCTTGATCTTTGGCGGTAGCAGTTTCTGGAGCCAGCTCATATTTCCCTCCCCTCCCACCCTCCCCTCGCGGGGAGGTGACGGGTGTTCGCCGCTGCGCGGTTTCGGTTCGTTGGCTGCGCCGCCCTTGGGGCGGCCCTGCGGGCGGCGCTCATGCTTGCACCCCTTTGTCCATGGCCGTGCGCACTTCACGCAAAAATTCGGTCACGCGCGCCGGCGCCGTACCGGTAGGCGCCTGTTCGATGGTTTCGATGATTTTACTGCCGATGACTACCGCGTCGGCAACGCTGGCGATGCGCGCCGCGCTGGCGGCATCGCGGATGCCGAAGCCGACGCCGACCGGCATGCCGACCTTGGCGCGAATCTGCGGAATGCGCCGCGCCACTTCGTCGAGGTCGATGGTCGCCGCCCCGGTCACGCCCTTGAGCGAAACGTAATAGAGATAGCCGCTGCCCAGTTGGGCCACGTCGGCAAAGCGCGCCTCAACCGAGGTCGGCGCCAGCAGGAAAATCGGATCAATGGCGAACTGTTTCAGCAGGCGAGAAAACTCGACGCATTCTTCCGGCGGGTAATCGACCACCAGTACGCCATCGACACCGGCGGCCTGCGCGTCATGGGCAAAAGCTTCTCTGCCATAGGCCTCGATGGGGTTGGCGTAACCCATCAGCACCACCGGCGTTGTCGCATCAGTCTTGCGAAACTCATGCACCATGCCCAGCACGGCGCGCAGGCTGACGCCGAAAGACAGCGCACGTTCGGAAGCCCGCTGAATCGTCGGTCCATCCGCCATCGGATCTGAAAACGGCACGCCAAGTTCGATGATGTCGGCGCCACCCGCGACCAGCGCCCGCATCAGCGGCACGGTCTGCCCGGGCTCGGGATCGCCGGCGGTGATGAAGGGAATCAGCGCCGCTCTTTTTCCATGAGGGCCGCTCGACTCAAGTTCGGCAAATCTTGCAGTAATCCTCGACATGATCAGAACTGAATCCCCGATTTTTCAGCAACCGTATGCATATCCTTGTCACCCCGGCCGGACAGATTGACGAGCAGGATTCTATCTTTCGGCAACGTCGGCGCCAGTCGCGTCGCGTAGGCCAGGGCGTGACTGGATTCGAGGGCCGGGATGATGCCCTCGTCGCGGCACAAATCGTGGAAGGCGGCCAGCGCCTCGTCGTCGGTCACGGTGACATATTCCGCCCGGCCGGTGTCCTTCAGCCAGGCATGCTCGGGACCGACACCGGGATAGTCGAGCCCGGCGGAAATCGAATGGGTTTCAATAATCTGGCCGTTGGCATCCTGCAGCAGATAGGTGCGGTTGCCGTGGAGAACGCCGGGGCGACCGGCCGTCAGCGAAGCGGCATGCTTGCCGCTGGCCATGCCGTGCCCCGCCGCCTCGACACCGACCAGTTTGACCGCCGCAAGGGGAATGTAATCGTAGAAAATCCCCATGGCGTTGGAGCCGCCGCCGACGCAGGCAATCACTGCATCGGGCTGCCGTCCCGCCAGCGCCGACATTTGGCCAAGACACTCCCGGCCGATCACCGCCTGAAAATCGCGCACCATCATCGGATACGGATGCGGCCCCGCCACCGTGCCGATGATGTAAAAGGTATCGGCAACATTGGTCACCCAGTCGCGCATGGCCTCGTTCAAGGCATCCTTGAGCGTTTTCGACCCCGACTCGACCGGCACTACTTTGGCGCCCAGCAATTTCATGCGGTAAACGTTGGCGGCCTGACGCTTGATGTCCGCGCTGCCCATGTAAACCACGCACTCCATGCCATAACGCGCAGCGACAGTAGCGGAGGCAACGCCATGCTGACCCGCGCCGGTCTCGGCAATCACCCGCCGCTTGCCCATGCGCCGCGCCAGCAGTGCCTGGCCAATGCAGTTGTTGATTTTGTGGGCGCCGGTGTGATTGAGGTCTTCGCGCTTGAGATAGATCTGCGCACCCCCCAGTCGTTCCGACCAGCGCCTGGCATGGTAGATCGGGCTGGGACGACCTACGTAATGAGCCAATTCGTACTCGAACTCGGCCCGGAAAGCAGGATCGGCTTTGGCAGCAGCATAGGCAGCGCCCAGTTCCGCCAGGGCAGGAATCAGCGTTTCGGCAACAAATATGCCGCCATATTTGCCAAAATGCCCATGATCGTCTGGCATGTTGTATTGATTATCTGGCATCTACTGTTCTCACTGCCGCAACGAAGGCGGCGATCTTGTCGGCATCTTTGATCCCCTTGGCAGACTCGACACCGCTGCTGACATCTACCGCCCACGGATGTATTTTAGCTACTGCTTCAGCGACGTTGCCAGCATGAAGACCACCGGATAGCACCATTGGCAACGGTAAATTCTGCGGAATCAGCGACCAGTCGAAGGACTGACCCACACCGCCGTACGCCTCTACCCAAGCGTCGAGCAGCAAGCCCTGGGCTGACGGATAAACGCGAGCGAATTCTAGCAGATCGAGTTCCGGGCGAACCCGTGCCGCCTTGAGATAGGGCAAGCCAAACTGTTCGCAGTACCGCACATCTTCTTCGCCATGAAACTGCAGGAGATCGATGGGCACGGCCGCCAAAGTCTGCCGCACGCTGGCGGGCTCGGCATTGACGAACAAGCCGACGCGCGTCACGAAAGGCGGCACACGCCGCACGAGATCGGCGGCCACCTGCAGGGACAGCGCGCGCGGACTCGGCGGGTAAAACACAAAACCGACGGCATCAACGCCGGCTCGCAGGGCGGCATCGAGGTCCATGGCGCGGGTGATACCGCAAATCTTGATACGGGTTCGTCCCATGATTCAACAGATAGGCAACGGTAAGTGCGCCATGATACGTCCCTGACGAGGCAATCCCCACGCGTCGCCGTAATCCACCCCGGCGAGGTAAAGTCCATCCGGCGCATAGGTCGGCGCACCTAGGCGCCGATCACCGGTCGCCAGCAAATCGCCCAGCCACTGCGGCGAGCGGCGTCCCATGCCGACATAGACCAGGGCGCCAACGAGATTCCTTACCATATGGTGAAGGAACGCGTTCGCGCAACAGTCAAACAGGATCAGGTCGCCTTCCCTGGCAATGTCAAAGCGATAGAGCGTCTTGACGGGGGACTTGGCCTGACAGCCTGACGCCCGGAAAGCGGAAAAATCGTGCTCGCCAACCAGGCAGGCCGCCGCTGCCTGCATCGCCGCGACATCCAGCGGACGATGGCACCAGCCCACCTTCCCGGCAAGAACGCCGGGGCGCTCGGGTCGATTGAGCAGAACGTAGCGATAGGCGCGCGCGCGCGCGGCAAACCGCGCATGGAAATCGTTGGCAACCGGCGCGGCCCAGCGCACCACCAGCGCCGCCGGCAAAAAGGTGTTGGTTCCGCGCACCCAGGCCGTGATGGGACGCTCCAGTGCGGCATCAAAATGCACAACCTGGGCAAGCGCATGGACCCCGGCATCGGTTCGTCCAGCGCAAACGACCCTGAGCGGCCCGCCGGCGATCCGCGCCAACGCCGCCTCCAGGACATCCTGCACGGTATTGCCGCAAGGCTGGGACTGCCAGCCGAGGAATCCAGCCCCGTCATATTCAAGACCGAGCGCGATTCTCACAGCCAGAACACCAGAGCAGAAATCATTGCCAGCAGGCTGCCGATCAGCAGTTTGTCCCGCCAATGGAACGGCGGCATTGGCAAACTGAAACTCTCGGGAGATGTAGCGTGTGAATTCTTCAAGGTGAACCATTCCCGCCAGTCGATCCGCTGTTTTTGCTCGACAAATTCGAGCACCAGCATCAAGCGCACCACCGTGCGCTCGCGCCAGGCAAACGGTCTCAACAGACAATAAAGACCCGTCAGCAGACCCGACGTACCCACCTGCTGGTGCAGCAAGGCCAGGCTGGCCAGCATCGCCAGCAAGCGACTCAACTGCTCCCCGGCATGCCACAACCCTTCGTAGGTCAGCCGCAGATCACCGCCAATACCCGGCAGGAATTCGCCAGGGGTAAGCAGCAGGAACAGGATGGCCAGCGACAACAGCAACCAGCGCGAACGCCTGAGCAGATTACGACTGCGCTCGGCCGCCAGGGTCAGCGCCAGCATCAGGCATAACGCGGCGAGTCCCATCAGCAATGGTGGCGGCAACCATTGCAAAACCAAGGCAAAGGCCAACCATGAAAGCAACAGCGATACCGGATGCCACATCGGATGAGTGGGCAACGGTGCCGGGCAACGCCGTGGCAGCGGCAACCCCGGGATCAAAGATCCAACTGATCGAGTCGCGCGCGCGCTTGGCCCTGCTGGGCTGGGCTACCCTCGTTGAGAACCTCGTTCAGCAACTCGCGTGCGCCTTCCCGGTCGCCCATTTCCTCATAGGCAAGGGCAAGCTCCAGCTTGGTCGCCACTTCCGAATCATCCGTTTCCACGGCAACCGCATCGGGATTTGCATCCGGTGCGACTGCTGGCGCTGCTACGTCAGCCCCCTTGATCGCCTCCTCTAAGGGTGCACTTTGCTCTGCCGTGGCACCCGGCTCGCCCAAATCGAAATTGATGCCCGCAAGATCAAGCGCAACAAACGGTTCGGTGCTCGTTACCGTTGTACCTGGCTCGGTATCGGCTCCGGTCGGTGTTGGCTCAGCGGCTCCCAACTCCAGATCGAAATTGAAATCAAGCTCGCCCACACTGCTCTTTGCAACGGGTTCTGCAAACTCGATGGCGACCGGGGTTGCCTGAGCTGAACTCGAATCAAGATCGAAGTCGATCTCGTTACTTGTAGTAGCTGCGGGCGCCAAGACAGCGGAGGGCTCTGCTGCCAGGGGCTCGGTCGAACTGCCGATATCCAGTGAAAAATCGATGGCATTGCTGTCAACTGCGGCAGTTTCAGCCATCTCGACCGGTGGCGGATTTTGCGCAGGCGGACTTTGCGTAGGCGATCCCAGATCAAAGTCAAAATCGAGGCCTCCAGCTTCAGCAGCGGGTTGCTGCGCAACCGGTTCCGCGGCAACCGCCAATCCACCTACCCCACTGACTCCACTGGCGGTGCCAAGATCGAGATCAAAATCGAAAGAACCGACCTCTTCCTCGACAGGGGGTTGTGCTTCTGCTACCAGAGCCGCCTCGATGGCGGCTTGGCCCCCCTGGTCCGTCATTGATACCACCGGGCTCACCGCTGCCGCCGCGACCGCGAACAGTCCACCTGTCAAACCCAAACCCGCCGCCAGTGCGACAGCTCTATCCCAATCGTGCCCCTTGCCACCACTCAGGCCATGCAGTTCGTTCGCCACGAACTCAAAACGGGGCACGCTCTTGCGATTGGCGTAGAGCTCAAGCAGTTTGAGATGAATGGCCGTGCGTGTCGGATCGGTCTTGAGGCCTTCCAGCAGAATTTCCTCGGCCTGGCTGTCGCGACCGTAGGCCATGTAAACTTCAGCTTCGGCGACCGGATCGACGCTTTCCGCGGTCGTCAGCACGCCGCCCTCACTGAAGTCGCCCTGGATGGAGACTTCGCCGCTATCCACGCTTTCGCTGGCCGCGCCAACCATCGCACCGGATCCGACCGCCAGGCCACCTGCGGCAACGCCGGGTTCATCATGCTGCGCAATTTCTTCCCGTGCCTGTTTTTTCCTGCGATAGGCGGAAAAGCCCAGGTAGCCAAGCAGGAGAGCGAGTAAACCGCCGCCGCCAAAAACAAGCTCGGGGTTTTCTTCGACAAAGCCGGGTTCCGGCGGCGGCGGGGCAGCCGGTTTTTTCGCCGCGGGCTGGGTCGGTGCGACAGTTGCGGGGGGCGGTTCGGCAGGCTTGGTCGCCGCTGGAGCTTCCGTTGGTTTTTCCGCAACGGGAACGACCGGCGGTGCGGCCTCGACCGGTTTCTCCGCTACGGCGGGCGAAGGGGCCGATACGGGTTCAACCACCGGCTTGACGGTAGGCGCCGGTTCGGGTTTCTTCACTTCCGCGAGTTTGGGCAAGGCGGCCTGCGCCTGCTGTTGCACCTGAGCGCCGGCCTGACTCTTCAACTCAACCAGATGCTTAAGATTTTCGAGATTTTTTTCAAGTTCCGCGATCCGGCCGGAGGCCTCGCGCAGGGCCTTGTCACGGGCGATCAAATCCTCTTCAAGGGCAGCCTTACTCGTTGCTCCGGAGACTTTGTCAGACCCGGCAGATTTAGCAGCCCCGGCGGACTGGGCAGCTTCAGTAGGCGAAACCTCCAGTTTGTCTCTGATCGCGACAGGCGGCGCCTTGCTCTCGACTTGCGGCTTGATTTTGCCGGCGGCGCGTTGCTGCGGCTGCGTCTCGGTGGCCGGCGCCAGAGCGGCGGCGGCGGCAAGGCTGCGGCGGTAAGCGTTGAAATCGGCGGTCTGGGCGACAATCAACTTGCGCGCCTCTCTGGCATCGATGCCAGCCGCCACGCCGGGATCGGGCAAACGCAGAATCTTGCCGGCACGCAGACGGTTCATGTTATTGCCGTCGAAGGCCTCGCGGTTGCTGTTGAACAGCGCCACCAGCATCTGGTCGAGGCCAACCGTCGCCGGCTTGTTCTCCAGGGCAATTTTGCTCAGGGTTTCACCGGATTTGACCTGACGCTCGCCGCTGCTTGGCATGAGGACCGACGGTTCGGTTACCGGTGTGGCGCGCGGTTTGGGTTTGGCGGCAATGACCGGCGCGGCATCGGCGGAACGCGTGGGGAGGGGCTCGGCCTGCGCCTTGGCGGGCGCCACCGGCACTACTTGCGGAATAACTGGAAGAACCTCGTGAGGAACGACGGGGGTGACCACGGAGGCCGGTCTGGCCACCTGCAGCATTTCGGGCGGGTCAAGTAGGAAGGTGTATTCACGCACCAAACGGCCTGCGGTCCAGTTCAGCTCGACGAGAAAATGCAGGAAAGGCTCATTGAGCGGCCGCTCGGTGGTCAACTTCAGCACGGGCTGGCCATCCGGCTGTTTCGCCACACTCAAGCGTAAACCAGAGAGCGCCGACATGAATTCGATGCCGGCTTTTTTGAAGTCATCGTGCGAAGCCAGTTTGGCCGACAGCGCAGACATTTCTTCCGGCGTCGCCGTCAGCGCCACCTCGGCATTCAGCGGCTGGCCAATGGCCGAATACACCGTGAGCTTGCCCAGGCCCGCCGCCTGCGCCTCTGAAACACCCGCGACACCAAAAGCGGATGTCAGCAATGCCGCCAGCAGCGATATCCGCAGCGATGCCCGCAGTGATTCCTGAGGTGACGTTGATTTGCCTGGTTTATTCACAATGCCTCCCCGCTGGGGACTGGTTAGACCACATTCAAACGCAGCTTTAGAGCAGGCCAAACAACCGCGCAGCGGATGTTGGCGGAAAGCAAAATAACATCATGGCCTTAACGGTGCAAGCTCAACCTTTGCATTACCTTGCCATCTTCATTCAAGCGAGCAAAATCCGCAACATGCGCCGCAGGGGTTCGGCTGCGCCCCACAACAACTGGTCGCCGCAGGTGAACGCCCCCAGATACTCCGGCCCCATCGCCAACTTGTGCAGTCGCCCGACCGGCACGGTCAGCGTGCCGGTGACGGCGGCTGGTGTCAACTCACGCTCGGAAATCTCGCGCTCATTGGGCACGACGCGCACCCAGTCGTTACCCTTGGCGATGATGTCGGTAAGCTCATCCAGGGGCGCATCTTTCCTGAGCTTGATGGTCAACCCCTGCGAATGGCAGCGCATGGCGCCGACACGCACGCACAGGCCGTCGATAGGGATGCTGCCGGCAGTGCGAAACGCCGGTCGGCCGAGAATCTTGTTGCACTCGGCGCCACCCTTCCACTCCTCCTTCGACTGCCCCCCCTCAACCGGCACGTCGATCCACGGGATCAGGCTGCCGGCCAGCGGCATGCCACGGAAGTTCTTGGTCGGAAACGAGGCCGAGCGCATGGTCTCGGCCACCTTGCGGTCAATGTCGAGGATAGCCGAGGCGGGATCGGCCAGCTCGGCCTTGACGGCATCGTGCAGCACGCCCATCTGGGCGATCAACTCGCGCATGTTCTGGGCGCCGGCGCCGGAGGCCGCCTGATAGGTCATGGCGGAAACCCATTCGACCAGGTCGTTGCGGAACAGGCCGCCCAGCCCCATCAACATCAGTGACACCGTGCAGTTGCCGCCGATGTAGTTCTTCACGCCTCGCCCCAGCCCCGCCTGGATCACATCGAGATTCACCGGGTCGAGGATGATGATCGCATCATCCGTCATGCGCAACGTCGAGGCCGCGTCGATCCACAAGCCATCCCAGCCGCTGGCGCGTAATGGCCCAAACACCGCCTTGGTGTAGTCGCCGCCCTGGCAGGTGATGATGATGTCCATCTGCTTGAGCGCGGCGATGTCCATTCCATCCTTCAAGGGTGCGCCGCCGGCTTCGGCCGGCGCCTGGCCGCCGACATTCGATGTCGTAAAAAACACCGGCTCGATCAAGGCAAAATCGTTTTCCTCACGCATGCGCTGCATGAGGACCGAGCCGACCATGCCGCGCCAGCCCACCAGACCTACTTTCTTCATGACACCCACCTCTTTAGATTGTTTACAGCGCCGCCAACACGGCGTCGCCCATTTCCCGCGTGCCGACGCGTTTGGTACCGGGCTCGTAAATATCGCCGGTACGGAAGCCTTGCGCCAGCACTTTTTTCACCGCGCCCTCGACGCGCTGCGCGGCCGCTTCATCGGCAAAGGTATACCGCAACATCATGGCAGCCGACAGAATCGTCGCCAGCGGATTGGCCACACCCTGGCCGGCAATATCCGGTGCCGAACCGTGCGAAGGTTCGTACATCCCCTTGTTGTTTGCATCGAGGGAGGCCGAGGGCAGCATGCCAATCGAACCCGTCAGCATCGACGCTTCGTCGGAAAGAATATCGCCGAACATGTTGCCGGTCACCATCACGTCGAACTGCTTCGGGGCCCGCACCAACTGCATTGCCGCATTATCGACCAGCAGGTGCGACAGTTCGACCTCCGGATATTCCTTGCCCACTTCGATGGCAACGTCGCGCCACAACTGGGTGCATTCGAGCACGTTCATCTTGTCGACCGAACAGACCTTCTTGTTGCGCTTCATGGCGGCTTCGAAAGCGACGCGCAGGATGCGGCGAATCTCGCTTTCCGAGTAGATCATGGTGTTGAAGCCGACGCGTTCGCCGTTTCTGACCTCAATGCCGCGCGGCTGGCCGAAATAAATGTCACCAGTCAGTTCGCGGACGATCAGGATATCGAGGCCGGCCACCACTTCGGGTTTGAGCGTCGAGGCATTGGCGAGTTCGGGATACAGAATCGCCGGACGCAGGTTGGCGAACAGGCCCAGATCCTTGCGGATGCCAAGCAGACCGCGCTCCGGACGCTGCTCGCGCGGCAGGTTGTCCCATTGCGGGCCGCCCACGGCGCCGAGCAGCACGGCATCGGACGCCCGCGCCAAGTTCTGTGTCGCCTCCGGGTAGGGGTTGCCCGTGGCGTCGACGGCGCAACCGCCCAGCAGGGCTTCTTCCATCTCGATTCTCAGGTCGAGTGCCTTGAGCACGCGCACCGCCTCGGCAGTAATTTCCGGGCCGATACCGTCGCCCGGGAGGACACAAATTTTCATTAAATTCTTCCTATGTGATTAAGCAGGATTGTCCGGTGCGGCAAAGCGGCACCGCCAAGCCAGCACGGGTGTCGGCTGCCCGCATCTACTTGACAGCCTTCTGAATCGCTTCGCCGCCTTTTTCGATGTCCTTGCCAATACCCTGCACGGTATTGCAACCGGACAGAGTGAAGGTGGCGGCAGTGAGAATGAGCATCAATGTTTTCAAAATCGTCTCCTTAAATGCAGCAACCCGGCCTCCGCTGCGCTGCCAGCGACAGGTTTTACCAAAGCTTGTCATGGCGGATTTGCGGCATGGCAAACGGGTCTTGCGGAAGGCCCCGATTATCGCACAGGCCACGCCGTCGCTGGGCTTCGCCAAACCAGCCACCAGCCGCAGACGGCGCAAAGCGCGGCAAACGTGTAGGTGATTCCGGCGCCCAGACTACCCCAGGCCGCACCGCCAATCAATCCACCCACCATGCCGCCGGCGCCGAAAGAAAGGCTGCCGTAAATACCCTGAACGCGCGCCTGCTGCCGCGAGTCAAACCAGCGCGTTAACACCGCCATTGCCGCCGCATGGTAGGCCCCGAAGGTAACACCGTGCAGGAGCTGCGCGACGACCAACAGCACTGGCGAATCCGCCCCCCAGCCGATCAGGAGGAAGCGCAATATCGCCAGGGCAAAGCTCACCAGCAGGATCTGGCGCAACGACACGTGCCGCATCAGGCGCGGCATGGCCATAAACACGCCAATCTCGGCCAACACGCCCAGTGACCAGAACAGACCAACCGCCATCTTGCCGTAGCCGTGATCCACCAGATGGATCGAATAAAAGACATAGAGCGGACCGTGGGCCACCGCCATGAAAAAGCACGCCGCCAGCAGTGCCAGCACCTCGGGGCGCTTGAGCAGACCGGAGAGTGGCGGCGCCGTTCCGCCAGCGCCGACTTTTGTATCGGGCAGGGTCAGGGCGCTCGCCAGCACGCTCGCCAATATCGCCAGAATGGCCCACAACAAGGCGGCAATCGGCAGATAATCAAGCAGCGTGCCAATCACCATCACGCTGACAATGAAGCCGACCGAGCCCCAAAGGCGGATACGGCCGTAGCGGTCGGGATGTTCCACCAGATAATCGAGCGTCATGGCCTCGACCAGGGGCAACGCGGCACTCCAGAAAAACCAGACCAGGGCCATCGCCAGCAGCATGCCGGTGTAGTTATGCGTAAAAAAGAAACCGACAAAACCCAATGCCGAGAACAACGCGGCCAGACGGACAATCCCGACCCGATGTCCCAGGTGGTCAGCCAACAGGCCCCAAAGGTTGGGGGCGACAAGGCGCATCACCTGCGGCACCGACATCAGCACGCCGATCTCCCAGGCGGAGAGACCAACATCCTGGAGATACAGCGTGAAATACGGCGCGAAAGCGCCGACGAAGGCGAAATAAAAGAAATACCAGACGCCCAAGCGTCCGAGGGGGGATACCGGCATGCGACGCCTAGGTTAGCGTGAAATACGAATTTGACGCCGCGTAATCCACTGAGCGCAGCGAACAAACCTTGCCCCCCACCGCGGGGCGGGAGCTGGGGATTGGGGTGGGGACGTTTTATCGCTTTTAACGGATTTCATGGCACGGGGGCTTGGTGACCATGAAAGTTGGTTGGAGCAGACAAGGATCGGCCGGATGCCCCGGCCGGCGAAAGAAACGCCCGCAATAATCAGACGCAGTGCTTCTGGCCGATCTGGAAAACCAGCAGCAATTGATAAATCTCGTCCTTCAGTTTGACGCGCATCTTTTTCATGTCTTCCAGCGTGAAATCGGCCACGGGCATGTCATGCTCCTCCAGATCCTCGACCTTGCCGGTCAGTCGGTCGTAGCGGCCGAACATGGCGGCGAAACGCCCACTCTTCGCCCTGAGGGTGTCGATGGCATCGCGCATTTCCGGAAATTCGCTGTACAGGTCGTGGTGCTCAATGCGCATGTTTTCCTCCCGAGTTTGTCAAATTATTTGCGTTCGATTTCGAATTTTAGCAGGCATAATCCTACAATTTGGCGGCCAATTTGCCAGTCAGCTTACCTGGAATGGGCGGGGTCGGACAGCGCACATCGGCGCACTGCGCCCGGTGCAGCAGGGCCGCGTCCATCAACACCAGCGCCAGCATGGCTTCGGCAATCGGCGTGGCGCGAATGCCGACGCAGGGATCATGGCGACCATGGGTTTCCACCGTGGTCGGCTGGCCCGCCAGGTCGATCGAACGGCGCGGCAAACGAATGCTCGAGGTTGGCTTGATGGCGATGCTGACGGTGACCTCCTGCCCGGAGGAAATCCCGCCGAGTATACCGCCGGCATGATTGCTCAAAAATCCTTGTGGCGTCAGCTCGTCGCCATGTTCACTACCGCGCTGGGCGACGGCAGCGAAACCGGCGCCAATCTCCACCCCCTTGACGGCGTTGATGCCCATCATCGCATAGGCGATCTGGGCATCGAGCCGGCCATAGACCGGATCGCCCCAGCCCGGCGGCACGTTGGTCGCCGTCACCTCGACCTTCGCCCCCACCGAATCGCCAGCCTTGCGCAACTGGTCCATGTAGGCCTCCAGTTCGGGAACGATGGCGGCATTGGGCACGAAGAACGGATTGCTGTCGATGACTTTGGCATCGACGAACGGGATGGCGATTGGCCCCAGCGCGCTCATCCAGCCGCGCACCGTGATCGCATATCGCTCGTGCAACCATTTTCTCGCGATGGCGCCGGCGGCGACGCGCACCGCCGTCTCGCGCGCCGACGAGCGGCCGCCGCCGCGATAGTCGCGGATGCCGTATTTCTGCCAGTAGGTGTAATCGGCATGGCCCGGCCGGAAGCTCTGGGCGATGTTGCCGTAGTCCTTGCTGCGCTGGTCGGTGTTGCGGATCAGGAGCGCAATCGGCGTGCCGGTGGTCTTGCCCTCGAACACGCCGGAAAGAATTTCAACCTTGTCGTCCTCGCGCCGCTGGGTGACATGGCGCGAGGTACCGGGCTTGCGCCGATCAAGCTCGCTCTGGATGTCGGCCTCGCACAGCGCCAGACCAGGCGGGCAGCCATCCACGACGCAACCGATGGCCGGACCATGCGATTCGCCGAATGAAGTCACGCTAAACAACGTGCCAATGGTGTTGCCGGACATCAGGGTTCAGTGGTCAGTGATCAGAAAACAGTGGTTTCAGTCTATCACGCGACTTCATCCGCAGCGGTCGAGCAGACTGCGTTTATTCGGCTTACCCAGCCACGCATCGGCATCCGCCGGCGGGTCCTTGCGTTCGATGATGGATGGCCATTGCTTGGCCAGTTCGGCATTCAAGGCGACAAAGTCCAGTTGCTCCGCGGGGACATCCTCTTCGGCATAAATCGCCTCGGCCGGACATTCGGGGACACACAAGGTGCAGTCGATGCACTCGTCGGGATCGATGACCAGGAAATTCGGGCCCTCGCGAAAACAGTCGACCGGACAGACATCCACGCAGTCCGTGTATTTGCACTTGATGCAGCTTTCGGTCACGACATAGGTCATCGCTTCACCCTATTTTTTGTCCACGTAAGGATTCTTGGTGACCTTGAACTGAATACGCAGTGGCGTGCCTTGCAGCTTGAAGGTCTCGACGAAAACGTGTTCGAGGTAACGCACGTAAGCGGGTGGTACGTGTTCAAGCGCATTGCCGTGGATGACGACAATCGGCGGGTTGCTGCCGCCCTGATGCGCATAGCGCAGTTTGGGGCGGACATTGCCATGCCGGGGCGGCGCCTGCTTTTGCACGGCATCGAGCAACACGCGGGTGAGCTTGGGCGTGGTCAGCTTGGCCATCGCGGCGGCGTAGGCGCGATCGACCGATTGCAGCACGCCCGCCACGCCCTGCCCTTTCAGCGCGGAGATATGATGCACGCGCGCGAAACCCATGAAATTGAGCTTGCGGGCGACGTCCTGCTTGATCTGCTCGCGGCGATAGGTGTCGATGGCGTCCCATTTATTCACCGCCAGCACCAGCGCGCGGCCCGCCTCGATGCAGAAGCCGGCAATGTGCGCATCCTGATCGGAAATATCCTGGCTGGCGTCGACCATCAGCACGACGACGTTGGCCGCCTCGATGGCTCTGAGTGTTTTAACCACCGAAAATTTCTCGATGGTTTCAAAGACCCGCCCCTTGCGGCGCAGGCCAGCGGTGTCGATCAGCGTGTAGTGCTTGCCATTCCGCTCGAACGGCGTGGCGATGGCATCGCGCGTGGTGCCCGGCATGTCGAAGGCGATCATGCGTTCTTCGCCGAGCAGCGTGTTGATCAGCGTGCTCTTGCCGACGTTGGGGCGCCCGACAATGGCGACGCGCGGACCGCCGCTGTCGTCCGCCGCGCGCTCTTCGGCGGGAAAATCCGTCAGCACGTATTCGAGCAATTCGCGCACCCCCTCGCCGTGGGCCGACGAGATGACGCGCGGTTCGCCACAGCCAAGCTCGTGGAATTCCGCGGCCACCACGTCGCGATTCATGCCCTCGGCCTTGTTGACCACCAGATGCAGCGGCCGGCCGGTCTTGCGCAACCGCTCGGCGATCACCTTGTCTTGCGGGGTAAGGCCGGAGCGGCAGTCGACGATGAATAACAGGGCATCCGCCTCGGCAATCGCCGCCTCGGCCTGGCGCGCCATTTCATGGACAATGCCCTCGGTAGCCTGCGGCTCGAAGCCGCCGGTGTCGATGACGAGAAACGCGCGATCGCCCAGCCGGCCGTGGCCGTAATGCCGGTCGCGCGTCAGGCCAGGCTGGTCGGCGACCAGCGCATCGCGCGTCTTGGTCAGCCGGTTGAACAGCGTGGACTTACCGACGGTGGGGCGGCCGACGATCGCCAGTGTGGGCAGCATTTATTTTATGGCCAGCGCATGAACGGCGCCATTCTTGGTCTGAACGACGAACCTGTCGTCCGCACCACCAATGCGCCGGGGGGGGGCAACGACGGCCGAACCATCGGTGGTGAGCCGCGCGGCAAAAGCGCCGTCTGTCGCGGACAGAAGATGCACCACGCCCTGAAAGTCGGCGACGGCAATATGGCGCCCCACGACCAGCGGACGCGACACCCCGCGCAGGGCGAGCTTGTCCTGCTTCCAGAGACTGGCGCCGCTGCCACGGTCGAAAGCGTGCACCGTGTCCTTCTCGTCGGTGACGTAAAGAGCGCGATTACCGATGTCGAGACCATTGATCGAGGACACGTCGCGGGCCCATTGCAAGGCGCCATTGCTGGCGTCGAAACAGGCAACCCGCCCCTGATAGGCGACGGCGCAGACACTCCCGCCCTCCACCACGGGTTCGCTCGCGACATCGGCAATCCGTTCCAGTTCGGTGACGCCGCGCGGCAGGGCAACCGCGCTCTCCCACAACGCCGCACCATTGTTGAGCGCGACGGCCACCAGCTTGCCACCGGGGAAGCCGGCATAGAGCGCACCTTCCGTCAGCGTGACCCCGACCGGAGAGCGCAGGGCCAGCGTGGGAGTGCTGCGCTGATAGACCCAGCGGCGTTTGCCATCTGTCGCTTCAAAACCGAATATGCGCGCATCCCCGCTTCTGATCGCGACGAGATCGCCGGATACCGCCGGGGCGGCGAGAATCTCGGAACTCGCGCGCGCCGTCCAGGCCGGGCGACCATCCGCCGCGTGGAATGCCAGCACAGCGCCCTTGGCGGTACCGACCACCACCAGCTTGTCGCTGGCGCCGACGCCGCCCGAGATCGTCTGACCGGCGCTGATCTTCCAGACCGGACGACCCTCGTCAAAACGCGCCAGCATGCCGTCCTTGGCCGCGACATAGACGCTATTGCCGACAACGGCAGGCGTAAACACGAACTCGCCGGCGTTGCCGATGCCGGCCTGCCAGAGCTTCGTCAACTCCGCGCTGGGCTTGATCGCCACCAGCTCGGCGGGCTTGACCTTGGGCGCGGACGAGGAAAATGGGTTGATCTTGTCAACCGTCGAGCTGATGGTCGAGCAACCGCTAGCGCCCAGCAGCGCGGCAAGGGTTAGCATGAAAACCCAGCGTTTGCGCAGACAAAGGGGGACGGGTGTTTTCACGCCGCACCTCCCGAATCCCGTTTGGCTTCGAGAATTTCACGATAGGGCGAAGCGGCGGCATCGGCCGGCAGCAGCTTGAGCGCCTCGTCATAGGCAGCGCGCGCTTCGGCGGGCTTGCCCTGCGCCATCAGGATGTCGCCACGCACTTCGAGGTAGCGCATCTTGAAAGTCGGCGCTGGCGGGACGGCGAGTCGCTGCAAGGCAGCATCATGATTGCCCTCCTCGGCCAACACGATGGCCTGACGCAGGCGCGCCAAATCGCGCAGGCCGGGATCCTTGGCATGCTCGGCGGCCCAGCCAAACTGGGCCTGCGCCGACTTGAGGTCGCCAACATCGACCAGCACCTTGCCCGACAGCATGGCGGCCATGCCAGCGTAGGCCGTTCCCGCGTGCTTGTCGATCAACTCGCCGGCCAGAAGACGCACGCGCTTGGCATCCTGCTGCACCAGCGATTGCTGCAATTCGCCATACAGTTGCCCGGCCTGCGTCGCCTGGCCGCGCTGCCACCACTGCCAGCCCTGCCAACCAACCACGCCGACGGCGAGCGCCACGACCACGGCCGTGATCCACGTGCCGTGCAGCTTCCACCAGGTTTTGAGTTCTTCGATTTGTTCCTGCTCTTCGAGATCGTAGGTTGCCATGGTCATGCCTCCGTAGGGCCGCCCCAAGGGGGCTCAGTTACCAAATGAGGCCCCCCTGTGGGGGGCAGCGAGTTAATTTTGCGAGCGTGGGGGGGCATTTTATTCCTCGGTAGTTTCTTCGTCGGCGCCGTAGAGCCAGTCGCCGACACGGATCGTCAGTTCATCGAGCGGCACGCGCTGCTGCTCGGCCGCCAAGCGCAGCGGCTTGATGGTCACTTCATTCTTCGCGGCTTCGTCGTCGCCAATAATCACTGCCAGTTGCGCGCCCGATGCGTCGGCACGCTTGAATTGCGCCTTGAAGCTGCCGCCGCCCATGTGGGTGAACACGGCGCAGCCGCTATCCCGCAGCATTTCGGCCGTGCGGAAAGCGAGTCGCTCTGCAGCCTCACCGAGATGCACGACGTACACATCCGGCGCGGGCGGCGCGATGAAACCTTCCTGAGCTTCGAGCAAGGCCATCAGGCGTTCGATGCCCATCGCGAAGCCGCAGGCCGGCGCGGGTTTGCCGCCAAGCTGCTCCACCAGGCCGTCGTAACGGCCACCGGCGCATATCGTGCCCTGCGCGCCGAGTCGCTCGGTCACCCATTCGAACACGGTGAGATTGTAATAGTCGAGCCCACGCACCAGGCGCGGGTTGATGCGGTAGGGAATCGCGGCATCCTTGAGAAATTGCTGCACGCCGGCAAAATGTTTGAGCGAGTCGCTGCCCAGATAGTCGATCAGCTTGGGCGCCCCCTCGACCAACGCCTGCAGCGCCGGATTCTTGGTGTCGAGAATGCGCAGCGGGTTGGTGTGCAGCCGGCGTCTGGCTTCTTCGTCCAACTGGTCGGCGTGGTTTTCCAGATAGGCGATCAGCGCGGTGCGATGCGCTGCGCGCTCGTCCATCTGGCCCAGCGAATTGATTTCGAGCTTGATGCTGCCATCGCTGTTCAGCCCCAGATCGTCCCACAGCCGGGAACACATGATGATCTGCTCGGCGTCGATGTCCGGGCCGGCCAGGCCGAGCGCTTCGACGCCGACCTGGTGGAATTGCCGATAGCGACCCTTCTGCGGCCGTTCGTGGCGGAACATCGGGCCCAGGTACCAGAGCCGCTTGGGACCGTCATACAGCAGGTTGTGCTGCAGCACCGCGCGCACGCAGGAGGCCGTGCCTTCGGGGCGCAGCGTCAGTTGCTCGCCGTTCAGGCTATCGGTGAAGGAGTACATCTCCTTTTCAACGATGTCGGTAACGGCGCCGATGGCGCGGGCGAACAGCGGGGTCGACTCGACCAGCGGCATGCGGATCGGCCGGTAGCCGTAGGCCGTCAGCCAGTCGCGGATCAGTTCCTCGAAGGCTTCCCAGCGTTCTGCGGCGGCAGGCAGGATGTCGTTCATCCCGCGGATGGCTTGCAGTGTTTGGGTCATGCTTCAATCCTCGGACGATCTTGTTCATCGGCCGTCAAATGCAAGGGGTAATTGCGCTCGACATAGGCGTCGATCATGGTTCTGAATTCGGCGGCGATATTCTCGCCGCGCAGGGTCGTGATGCGCTCGCCGTCGGCGTAGACCGGCGCGACCGGCTCCTCGCCGGTGCCGGGCAGCGAGATGCCGAGATTGGCATGCTTGCTCTCGCCAGGGCCATTGACAACGCAGCCCATCACGGCGAGCGTCATGTTCTCCACGCCGCGATGATGCAATTGCCATGTCGGCATGCGCTCGCGCACATAGGTCTGGATATCCTGGGCGAGCTCCTGAAACACGGTGCTGCTGGTGCGCCCGCAACCGGGACAGGCCACCACCATCGGCACGAAGGCGCGCAGGCCCATGGTTTGCAGGATTTCCTGGGCGACGATGACTTCGCGCGTACGGAGGCCGCCAGGCTCCGGGGTGAGCGAAATGCGAATGGTGTCGCCGATGCCCTCCTGCAGCAGCACCGCCAGCGCGGCGGTCGAGGCGACGATGCCCTTGCTGCCCAGGCCGGCTTCGGTGAGCCCGAGGTGGAGCGGATAGTCACAGCGCCTGGCCAGGTCGCGGTAAATCGCGATCAAGTCCTGCACGCCGGAGACCTTGCAGGACAGGATGATGGCATTGCCCGGCAGGCCGAGCGCTTCGGACTGGGCGGCGGATTCGAGCGCGGAGGCGACCATTGCCTCGCGCATCAGGCCGGTAGCGTCCTTCGGTTCCGCGCGCTTTGCATTCTCGTCCATCAGGCGCGCCAGCAAGGACTGGTCGAGGCTGCCCCAATTCACGCCGATGCGCACCGGCTTTTGGTACTTACCGGCAATCTCGATCATCTTGGCGAACTGTTCATCGCGCCGCGCGCCCTTGCCGACGTTGCCGGGATTGATACGCAGCTTGGCCAGCGCCGCGGCGCACTCGGGCACTTCCGCCAGCAGCTTGTGGCCATTGAAATGGAAGTCGCCAACCAGGGGAACGTCGATATTCAACTGCGCCAGCCGATCGCGAATCTTCGGCACGGCGGCGGCGGCCTCGCGAGTA
>JAUXNZ010000221.1 GCA_030682595.1 Rhodocyclaceae bacterium
TCGCACAGAGCCGAGCGCAGCGACGGATTACGGGGTGGGCCATCGTGCCGTCAGCGTATCACAAAGCGGCTCAGCAGGCGTGCCCCGACCCAGGCGCCCGGCAAGAGGCCGGCGAGGAACAGCAGGCTTTGCAAGGCGAGAATCGGCACGCCACCCCACAGATGCCAGATGTTGCACGCCGGCGCCATGCGTGCGGCCAGTCCCAGCAGTAGGCCGCCGCAGAGCGCCGACAGCAGTTGTCGGGGCGGCAGGCGCCAGCGTGGGCGCCATTCGCCCAGGCGCAGCGCCGAGACCAGCGCCCCGCAGATGATGCCCAGGAGCAGGGGGTACTGGATGGCGGCGAGGCCGTCGAAGCGCGGTCCCGGCCCGCCGCGAATCGCCTGGTCGGCGAAGGGCGGCGTGTAGTTGAGCGGTTGCAGGGCAAAGAAGGCGCGACTTTGCACGTATTCCGGGGCGAACAGCGCCGTCACGCCAGCGCCGACTTTTGCGTAGGAGGAGGTGATGCCGAGCGGCATGCCGATCAAGACATAGGAAGCAAATCCCAGCAGGGCGAGGATCAGCGCCGCCCGCCACGGCGCCAGGTGGCCGGCGGCAAAGGCGGGGCGGACCATGCGGCCGGCACGGAACTGGCGGTGGAGCCAGAAGCCGCCGAGTGCGGCAATCGGTAGCAGCAGCGTTGTCGGTGACAAGCCCAGCCATTGCGGCAGGGTGATGGCGTTGTTCACCAGCACGGTCGACTTGGTAAAGGCGCTCCACTGCGGGTAAAGTTCGGCGTAAGCGGTCGAGCCGGCGATCATGCCGATCACCGCCAGCAGGCTGGCGACGCTGCCGGCGCCGAGCTTGAACAGGCTGCCGCAAACGCAACCACCGGCCAGCACCATGCCGATGCCGAAAACAAAGCCGCCGATGACATTGGCCAGCGACGGCGGGCCGAGCAGCGGGAAAGGGTGGATCGTGATGATCCCGCCGAGCCGTCCCAACTCGAACAGCGCCATGCTGACGACGACCAGCAGGATCATCTGGCGCATCAGGAAGAAATCGCGGAACAGAAACATGTCGCGAAACGACGCCGTCACGCAAAAGTCGGCGCGATGCATGACAAAGCCCGCCACCAGGCCGATGAGCAGCGAACTGGCGACGATCAGCAGATAGGGCTGTTCCAGCATGCTTGGCGGGATTTACCGGAACAGCCGGGCATGCCGAAACGTCGCCGGGGCGTGTGAAAACAGGGCCGACCAGACGATGATGATCCAGAACAGCGTCAGGCGCGGCGCGCCGTCGAACATCATCGCGCCCACCAGCAGCAACTTGGCCAGTACGCCCGCGCCGGCCACTTCGAGCAGGTGGCTTGGCTTCTGCCAGATGTCGAGCGCGAACATCGCCACGCCGGTCGCCGTCACGGCGGCGGCGAGCCGGCCGACGCCGCCCAGATGATCCAGCGGCGCCCCGAACAGCGCCGCGCCAAAGGCGATCACCGCAACCAGATGCAGGCCGCGCAACAGCACGGAAAGCCAGCGGCGCAGCAGGTCGGTGCGGGGAGCAGGGAGGTTAGGCATGCGCCGATTATCCCGGAATTCTGCCACGGCTGTGCTAGGCTTTCCGGTTCGCTAACGTTACCAAGGAGTCCTACGTGCCCGGTCTGTTGCCCAATGTCGATCCCGATGGATTGCTCGAATACTCGGTCGTGTATACCGACCGCTCGCTGAACCATATGTCCGCCGCTTTTCAGGGCGTGATGCGCGACATTTCCCGCATCCTCAAGGATGTCTATCATGCCGATGCGGCGGTGATCGTGCCGGGCGGCGGCACCTTCGGCATGGAGGCGGTGGCACGGCAGTTTGCCACCGGCCGCAAATGCCTGGTGATCCGCAACGGCTGGTTCAGTTATCGCTGGAGCCAGATCTTCGACATGGGCTCGATCCCCGCCGCGACCACGGTGCTGAAGGCGCGGCGGCTTGCCGCTGCGCCGCAATCGCCGTTCGCGCCCGCACCCATCGAGGAGGTGGTGGCGACGATCCGTGCCGAAAAGCCCGACCTGGTATTCGCACCGCATGTCGAAACCGCCTCCGGCATGCTGCTGCCCGATGCCTATCTGCGTGAGGTGGCGACTGCGGTGCATGCGCACGGCGGCCTGTTCGTGCTCGACTGCGTGGCTTCCGGTGCGCTGTGGGTGGATATGGCCGACATCGGCATCGACATCCTGGTCACCGCACCGCAGAAGGGCTGGAGCGGGCCGCCGTGCGGCGCGCTGGTCTGCCTTGGCGCGGAAGCGCTCTCCCGCATGGACGCGACGACCAGCACCAGTTTTGCCGCCGATCTCAAGAAGTGGCTGCAGATCATGCAGGCTTATGAAGCGGGTGGCCATGCCTACCATGCCACGCTGCCGACCGATGCGCTCGTGGCATTGCGCAAGGTGATGCTGGAAGCCGAAGCGTATGGTTTCGAAAAGCTGCGCGCGGCGCAGAGCGAGCTCGGCGCCAAGGTACGCAAGCTGCTGGCCGCCCGTGGTTTCAAGAGCGTCGCCGCGCCGGGTTTCGAGGCGCCGGGGGTGGTCGTCTGCTATACGGATGATCCGGAGATCCAGTCGGCGAAGAAATTCATTGCCCAGGGCCTGCAAACTGCGGTCGGCGTGCCCTTGCAGTGCGACGAACCGGCCGATTTTCGCAGCTTCCGCGTCGGCCAGTTCGGGCTGGACAAGCTCTATGCCGTTGATCGCACGGTGGCGACGCTGGAAACGGCACTCGACAAGGTGCTGGCGGGCTGAGTCGACCAATCCGTCAACGCAAAACGGGCACCTCGGTGCCCGTTTTTTTCGGCTGCTTGATATCTCAGGCGAAGTTCTTTTCCGCGAATTGCCAATTCACCAGATTGCCGAGGAAGGTCTCGACGAACTTCGGCCGCATATTGCGGTAGTCGATGTAGTAGGCATGTTCCCAGACGTCGACGCACAGCAAGGCTTTATCGCCGGTGGTCAGCGGGGTGCCGGCGGCGCCCATGTTGACGATGTCGACCGAACCATCGGCCTTCTTCACCAGCCAGGTCCAGCCCGAACCGAAGTTGCCGACGGCGGAGGTCTGGAAGGCTTTCTTGAACTCGTCCAGCGAGCCCCACTTCTTGTTGATGGCATCGGCCAGCGCACCGCTCGGGGCACCGCCACCGTTCGGCTTCATGCAGTTCCAGAAAAATGTGTGGTTCCACACCTGCGCGGCGTTGTTGTAAACGCCGCCGGCCGGGGCCTTCTTGATGATGGCTTCGAGGTCAAGGTCGGCGTATTCGGTGCCCTTGATCAGGTTGTTGAGGTTGGTAACGTAGGCCTGATGGTGCTTGGCGTAGTGGTACTCGAAGGTCTCCTTCGACATGTGCGGGACGAGCGCGTCCATGGCGTAGGGCAGGGCGGGCAGGGTGTGTTCCATGTTGTTCTCCTGTTTTTGGTGGGGGTTAAGCGGGGCAGGTGGGGCTAACGGCGGGTTTTACAAGGTCAACCTGGTCAACTACAGCCGTCGCCCCGCCAACGGCAAATTGCAGACTCAATGTATCCCCGGCGGCGAGCTGTGCGGCATCGCGGACGATCCGGCCGGCGGCATCCTGGGTGATGCTGTAGCCGCGTTGCAACGTGGCGGCGGGCGACAGCGCCGCCAGCGCGCCGTCGCAGCGGGTCAGCCGGTCGCGTTGGCGCGTGGCCAGGTTGATCATGGCCTGCCGCAGTCTGTGGGCCAGCCGGTCGAGGCGCTGGTGGGCGGGTTGCAAGGCGGGGCGGGCGCGGGCGAGGCGCAACTGCAGGTCGGCCAGGGCCGCGCGCTGTGTTGTCAGCCGTCCGCCAGCGTGCATGCGCCGGCCGAGCAGTTCGAGGCGCTGGCGGCTGGCGGCGAGTCGCTGGGCTGGATGGATCAGCCGCAACGCGAGGCGGTCGACCGCTTGCATGCGCGCCTCGATCTGCTGTTGCAGGGCGTGGCGCAGGTTCCTGGCCAGTCCGGCGAGTTCGTGGGCGGCGGCGAACCAGCCGGCGCTCGCCAGCTCGGCCGCGGCGGTGGGTGTGGCGGCACGCCGGTCGGCGACGTAATCGGCGATGGTGAGGTCGGTTTCGTGGCCAATTCCGGCAATAGTCGGCGCTGGTGACACGGCGCAACAGGAAGCGATGGCGCGCGCCACGGCCTCGTCATTGAAGGCCCAGAGGTCTTCGATGCTGCCGCCGCCGCGCACGATCAGCAGGACGTCGCATTCATTGCGCAGGGCGGCCGTCCGCAGCGCGGTGACGATGGCGGCGGGTGCCGCCGTGCCCTGTACCAGCGTGGGATAGACGATCAATTCAACATGCGGCGCGCGGCGACGCAAGGTGGCGATTACATCCTGCAGGGCGGCCGCCCGCGGCGAAGTGACGATCCCGATGCGGCGCGGAAAGCGCGGCAGTTCGCGTTTCCTGGCGGCATCGAACAGCCCTTCGCCGGAGAGCTTTTCGCGCAGGCGGACAAACAGTTCATACAGGCGACCCATACCGGTGGCGGAACGCCGCATGCCCTCGACGTTGAGTTGAAAGTCGCCGCGCGCCTCGTAAAGCGTGACGAGCGCCTGTGCCTCGACCTGCTGGCCGTTTTCAAGTTGCCAGGGGAGGATTTGTGCGCGCGAGCGGAACATCACGCAGCGCACCTGCGCCTGGGCGTCCTTCAGCGAAAAATACACATGGCCGGAAGCGGCGCGCGTCAGGTTGGAAATTTCGCCGCCGACCCACAAGAGCGGAAAACGCTGCTCCAGCAACAGGCGCGCCTGGCGGTTCAGTTCGGTGACGGTGAGGATTTCCGCGGGCATCGGCAAATTCTTGCACACCTTGACTCGAACCGCCCGGCCAGGCTGATTGTGCCGTGTAAGTTATTGAATAATAAAACAAAAGTAGTTGATCAATTTTGACGCTAAGTAACAAAAGTCCTTTGCGGATGGCTACTTAGCGCATTCATGCGCAAAGGACTCACAGACTTTTCCACAGTTTTTGTGGGTAAGTTTCAAAGTTTGCTGCGCGTAGCGCAGGTAATATCATCTGATCCTGATCACCGATCCCTGATTCCTGATATGCAATTGCTTCCCCTTGGGCCGCCCGCCCTGCTGGGCCTGTTTCGCGAGGTGCTGGAGAGCAGCCTGGTCGAGCGTGGCGTAGCGCAGGGGTTGGAACTCCTCGGGCATGCCGACGAATTCTGGCGTGCCGTGCCGCTGGCCGAGTTGCAGCGCATGGCACAGGGCGGCAACGCCGCCGCCCAAGCGGAACTGGCCTGGCGCGCCGCGGTGGGCGAAGGATTGCCGAAGTCGGTGGCCGATGCGGTGAAGTGGGCGACGCAAAGCGCCGAGAAAAAATCTCCGGCCGGCGAGGCGATGCTGGGCTGGCTGCTCTATCACGGCATGGGGCTGCCGAAGGATTACGCCGAGGCGGCCCGCCTGTTCGCGCATGCCGCCGACGCCGGGGACAGTCGTGGCATGACCTGGTTGGCGCTGTGCCTGTTGCGCGGGCATGGGGTCGATGCCGATCTGCCGCGTGGTGGCGAACTTCTGCGGAAGGCGGCTCTGGAGGGCAGTCATCCGGCCCAGTACTGGCTGGGGCGGTTGCTTTATCTGGGGCAACACCTGCCGCGTGACTTTCCGCAAGCGGTTGACTGGTTGCAGCGTGCCAGCGATCACGGTCTGGGGCGGGCCGCCGATCTTCTGGCGCGTTGCTACTTCTTTGGTCGCGGGGTGGCTGAAAATCGCGCGGCAGCGGTCGAACTGTGGCGCGTGGCGGCCCGGGAGGGCGTTGCGCCGGCGATGTTTTGTCTGGGGCTGTGCCTGTATGCCGGGGAGGGCGTGACTGGCAATCAGGCCGAAGCGGTGAGCTGGTTTCGCGCGGCAGCCAGAAAGCGCGTCACCGGCGCCATGTTCCTGCTGGGGCAATGCACGACCTTTGGCCTGGGCGTCACGCCCGATCCGGCGGTCGGCCTGGCCTGGTATCGGCGCGCGGCGGAACGCGGCAACCGTGAAGCCGAGTTTGAACTGGCGGAAGCCTATGCCGCCGGCCGCGCCCACCTGGAGCGCGATCTTGAGGAGGCGGTGCGCTGGTGGCGCGCCGCCGCGCGCCAGGGCCATGCCCGGGCGCAATTGAAACTTGGCCATTGCTATCGGTGGGGCGAAGGCATCGCCGAGAACAAACGTCTCGCGCTGGCCTGGTATCGCCGCGCGGCCGCGGGTGGCGAGGTCTCCGCCGCGGTCTGGCTGGGTGAATGCCATGAGCATGGCGAGGGCGTGGCCGCCGATCCGGTCGCGGCGCGCCAACATTATCAGGCCGCGGCAGACGCGGGGGAGCCGCACGGCCGCGCCGAACTCGGGCGCTGTCAGCTTTACGGCATCGGCGGCGCGGTCGACATCGAACGTGGCGAGGCGGCGCTGAAGCAGGCGGCCGAAGCGGGCTGGCAAGCCGCGCTGGAGGAGCTGGAGCGTTACTGGTTCGCCGCGGGTGAGCGATATTTTCATGGCCATGGCGTGATGACTGACGTGGCCGATGTGGCGCGCGCGCGCCAGTGCTATCGCAAGGCGGGCGAACTCGGCCACCGGCGCGCCGCCTATATGCTGGCCGAATGCCTGCGCCACGGCCTGGGAGGTGCCGCCGAGCCGGCCCAGGCGCTGACCTGGTATCACCGCGCGGCGACGCTGTTCGACGCCAAGCTGGCGTTGGCCGATCTCTACTATCACGGGATTGGGGTAGCGTGTAATTACCGCGAGGCCTACCGCTGGTTCGAACAGGCCGTCGCCGAACATGAAGACGCCTATGCGCTGTACAGCCTTGGCTATTGCCTGCTGCACGGCCAGGGCGTGCGCCGCGACGTGAAACTGGCTTTGCGCCATTTGCGCCGCTCCGCGGTGCTCGGCGAAGTCAATGCCCAGTACGAACTGGGGTCTGCTTATTATCGCGGCACCGGTGTCGCCAAGAACCCGCGACTGGCGATGAAATGGCTGCGCATGGCCGCGCGCCAGGGACAGGAAGAAGCGCGGGCGTTTCTTGAGCGCATCGGCAGCGAAAAAACCCTGAATTAAGTGCGGGGCAGATGGATTTGTGCCGCCAGGCCGCCGCCCGCGCGGGGCAGCAGTTCCAGGCGGCCGTTCTGGGCGCGGACGATGCGGTCGACGATGGCCAGCCCCAGGCCCGCGCCGCCGGCGCCGGTGCGGGCTGCTTCACCGCGCGTGAAGGGCAGTTTCAGGCGCTCGACCTCGTTGGGGGCGATGCCGGGACCGTGGTCCAGCACGGCGATGATGACTTCCTCGCCGGTTGTCGTCAGCGCGAGTTCCACCGGCTCGCAATGCTCACCCTGGCCGCCGTGGCGCAGGGCATTTTCGATCAGGTTGACGATGGCGCGGCGGAGCAGATCGGGGCGGATCCGGGCGCTGACCGGTGAGGCTGGCGGGTTGAAGCTCAGGTGGCGGCCATAGCGGGCAGCAATCTCGGTCAGCAGCGCGGACAGGTCGGTCGCCGTCAATGTGGCAGCGGTGCTGGCGCCTTCCTGGGGGCGGGCGAAGTCGAGAAACTGGCCGATGGTGCGATCCATTTCGGTAATGTCGGCGGCCATGCCGGCGCGCGCCGCCGCGTCGGCGACGCTCAACTCGGTCTCCATGCGCAGCCTGGTCAGGGGGGTGCGCAGGTCGTGCGAGATGCCGGCCAGCAAC
>JAUXNZ010000223.1 GCA_030682595.1 Rhodocyclaceae bacterium
CTTGCTGCTGGCGGCGACTTCGCGGGCGACTGAACCGCTGACGTCCTGGATGCGCTGGATCATCGCGGCGATTTCCTGAGTCGAATTGCCGGTGCGTTCGGCGAGCTTCCGTACTTCGTCGGCGACCACCGCGAAGCCGCGCCCCTGCTCGCCGGCGCGCGCGGCCTCGATGGCGGCATTCAGGGCCAGCAGGTTGGTCTGGTCGGCGATTTCCTTGATCACCAGCACGACGCGGCTGATTTCCGCCGACGTGGCGGCGAGTTCCGCGATGCGCTGTTCGGAATCGGCCACAACCCGGGCCGCGGAGGAGATATGTTCGGCCGCTTCCCGGCTGGTGGCGGCGCTGTTGCGCGTGGCCTCGGTCGAGGCGGCCGTGGCCTGCAGGGCGTCCCGCGCGTTGCCGCTCATCTCGTCAGTGGAAACGGACAACTGCTCGACCGCGGCGGCGATCCCGGCGATGGCCGAGGATTGCGCTTCGGCTGCGTCGAGGGTGGCGCCGCTCGCCGCCGAAAGTTTCTGGCTGGACTGGTCGAGCGCGCGGGCGCTTTGATGGATCAGGCTGATCGCCTCGTGCAGGCGGTTCCTCAGCATCGTCACGCGCGTGAGGATCGCGCCGAACTCGTCCTTGCCTCCCGCGCGAATGACCTGCGCCAGGTTGCCGCCGGCCACCGCCGTCGCCAGTTCCTCGGCGCGTCGGGCTTCGCGCGTGGTGCGCGCGAGCAAAATGCCGGCGAGCAGGATGCCCAGCAACACCGCGCCGGCCGCCAGGATCATGTCATACTGGCGCGCCGCGGCGGACGCCGCGTTGAGTTCGGTCAGCCGCTTGGGGGCAATTTCGTCCAGTCGTTTGACCTCGCCCAGCATCAAGTCGCGCATCTCGCGCCACTTGGGAGTTTCCTGCTTGTTGAGAACATCCTTGGCGGCGTCGGCCTGGCCAGCCTTAACCAGCGCAAAGATGTTCTCGTGCAGGGTTTTCAGTTCGGCGCGCAGCGCCCCGATCTTCTCCGGCAGGCCGGACTTGACGGCTTTCGCGTCACGCTCCCGCGCTTCCTCGACTGCCTTGTCGAAGGCCGCTGCCGCGTTGTCGTAATTCTCGTAGGCACGCTTGTTCTCGGGGTTGAGAGTGATATTGCGCAAGGCCTGGCCCATTTGCAAACCCTGTGCATACACGGCGTAAAAATCAGCACGCCGCGCCACGTCGTTATCGATGTAATCGCGATATTCGGCCTGGGCCACGCTGGCCGAGTGCAGACTGTTGGCGAGCACGCCGATCAGGAGCGCCATCACGATCACCTGCACCATCATGAGACGGCGGCCGATGCGCATGTTGTCGATCCGCGACCAGAAACCGGCAACCAGACCCGCCAGCCCGGTCTTCACCACTTCGCCTTCATGCAGGCGCAGCGCGGGGTCCTGACGCATGCGCTGATACAGCGCCTCGGCGGCCGCCACCTCCTCGCGACTCGGCTTGACGCGTACCGACACGTAACCGCCGCCATTCGCCTTGGGCGTCACCGAGGCGCGCACCCAGTAATGGTCACCATTCTTGCAGCGGTTTTTCACCAGCCCGCCCCAGGGATAGCCGCGCTTGATCGTGTCCCACAGGTCGCGGAAGGCTTCCGCCGGCATGTCCGGGTGACGCACCAGATTGTGCGGCTGGCCGATCAGTTCTTCGGCCGTGAAACCGCTGATTTCGACGAAATCGTCATTGATGAAGGTGATCTGCCCCTTCTCGTTGGTGTGGGAAATGATCGCGATATCGCTGGGGTAGTCGAGTTCTCTTCCGGTGACGGGCTGGTTGTTGCGCACGATTTTCTCCCTGGGCTATGGTCCGAACGCGTGATTATCACACCGAATCCGGGTGTCGGCGCAGGCTGCGCGCCACGGCTTCCGCCATCTCGATGCCGTCGACGGCCGCCGATAAAATCCCGCCGGCGTAACCGGCACCCTCGCCGGCCGGATAGAGTCCCCTGATGTTCACGCTCTGGCCATCTGCGCCGCGCGTGATTGAGAGGGGTGACGAGGTGCGGGTTTCCACCCCGGTGAGCAGCGCATCGGCCATGGCAAAGCCGGGGATCTTTTTGTCGAAGGCCAGAATGGCCTCGCGGATGGCGGCGATGGCGTAGTCGGGCAGGGCGGTCGACAGGTCGGTGAGTTTGACGCCCGGTTGATACGAGGGAATGACCGCGCCGAGCGCGGTGCTGGGCCGACCGGCGAGAAAGTCGCCGACCCGTTGCACCGGGGCGTCGTAATTGCCGCCGCCGAGCAGGAAGGCGCGCGCCTCCCACTGGCGCTGGAAGGCGATGCCGGCTAATGGACCCGATCGCCCGGACGCGGCGAAGTCGGCGGGCGTAACGCCAACGACGATGCCGGCGTTGGCATTCCGCTCGGCGCGTGAATACTGGCTCATGCCATTGGTGACGACGCAGCCCGGTTCCGAGGTGGCGGCGACGACCTGCCCGCCGGGGCACATGCAGAAGCTGTAAACCGCACGGCCATTCATTGCGTGATGCACCAGCTTGTAATCGGCCGCGCCAAGCAGCGGGTTGCCGGCCTGCTTGCCGAAGCGGGCGCGATCAATCAGGGATTGCGGGTGTTCGATGCGGAAACCGACCGAGAACGGCTTGGCTGCCATGAACACGCCGCGTGCGTGGAGCATTTCGAACGTGTCGCGGGCGCTGTGACCGAGCGCGAGGATGACCTGTTCGGCGCGAATCTCCGTGCCGTCGGCCAGCACGACGCTCCGCACCTGCCCGGCTTCGATGACCAGGTCATCGACGCGCGTATTGAAGCGGATTTCACCGCCCAGCGCCTCGATCTCGGCGCGCATCTTTTCGACCATGCCGACGAGGCGGAAGGTGCCGATGTGCGGCTTGCTGACGTAGAGGATTTCCTCCGGCGCGCCGGCCTTGACGAATTCGGTGAGCACCTTGCGGCCAAGGTGGCGCGGATCCTTGATCTGCGTATAGAGCTTGCCGTCCGAAAAAGTGCCGGCGCCGCCTTCGCCGAACTGCACGTTCGATTCGGGGTGCAGGGTATGCTTGCGCCAGAGATCCCAGGTGTCCTTGGTGCGTTCGCGCACCTTTTTGCCACGTTCGAGCACGAGCGGCCGAAATCCCGTCTGCGCGAGGATCAGCGCGGCGAAGATGCCGGCCGGGCCGAAACCGATAACCACGGGGCGCAGCGGCAAATTCGCCGGCGCCCGGGCCGCGAACTGGTAGTCCATGTCCGGCGTTGGTTTGACCTGCGTATCCCCCGGAAAGCGCGCCAGCACGGCGGCTTCGTCGGCAAGCTCCAGATCGAGGCCATAGACGAATTGCGGCGCGTTTTTCTTCCGTGCGTCCGGGCTGCGCTTGTGGATGTGCAGGCGGACAAGATCGGTCGGCGCGAGCTTCAGCCGCTGCAACACGGCGGCGGTGAGGTCTTCCGGCGGGTGCCCGACCGGCAGCCGCAATTCGGTGAGGCGGATCATTTAAGGATTATTGGCCGAACAGCGCTTCCACGAATTCGCGCGCGCGGAATGGCTGCAGGTCGTCGATGCCCTCGCCAACGCCGATGAAGCGCACCGGCTTCGGGCACTGCCGCGCGATGGCCGCGAGCACGCCCCCCTTGGCGGTGCCGTCGAGTTTGGTGACGACGAGGCCGGTGACATTGATCGCCTTGTCGAAGGCCTTGACTTGGGCAATGGCGTTCTGGCCGATGTTGGCGTCGAGCACCAGCAGCACCTCGTGCGGGCCGGTCGGTTCCGCCTTCTGGATGACGCGGCGCACCTTGGCAATTTCTTCCATCAGGTTCAATTGTGTCGGCAGGCGGCCCGCCGTGTCGGCCATCATTACGTCGATGCCGCGCGCGCGTGCCGCGCCGATCGCGTCGAAGACCACGGCCGCCGGATCGCCGCCATCTTGTGCGATCACGGTCACGTCGTTCCTGCGGCCCCATTCGGTGAGTTGTTCACGGGCAGCAGCGCGGAAGGTGTCGCCGGCGGCGAGCAGTACGGTGTGGCCTTCGTTCTGGAACTGCTTGGCCAGCTTGCCGATCGAGGTCGTCTTGCCCGCGCCGTTGACGCCGGCGATCATGATGATGAAGGGGCGCTGATTCTGCGTTGGGTGATTCAGGT
>JAUXNZ010000225.1 GCA_030682595.1 Rhodocyclaceae bacterium
CTCGCGGGGGGTTCTCAATGGCTCGCTGCGCTCGCTTATTACGGGGTGCAACTATTAGCAGCGGAGCGGATTGTGTGCGGCAAAGCCGCATCTCGCTGCGCGAGACCAGTCTTCGACTGTCCTGCGGCCTGCGGCCTGGTGGCTGGCGCCGCGGGCCGTCTCGCCGTGGGGCGGCCCGGCGGCGAGACTACTGTGGTAGGGGGTGCGGTGGTGCTGGTTTTCTCCCCTCGCCCCTTGCGGGAGGGCTGGGGAGAGGGGGAGCCAACAGAAAGCCCTTCACCCGCAAAGCGGGCGAAGGACGGCCCGGCGAAACGCTGTGTTTTCACGCAAAAGTCGGCGCTGGCGGGACGGCGATAGCAGGACTGCCGCCAGCATGGGGACAGCGCAGCCATTCAGTGCTCTGCATGGCGTCCGACAGGCTGCTAGGGCATCAATCGGTCGTCCAGCCACTCTATCCAGTGCTTGACCGGCAGTTCGGTTCCCGCCTGCAGATGGGCGATGCAACCGATGTTGGCGCTGGCAATGCCGCTGGGCTGGCCTGCCGTCAGGGCGGCAAGCTTGTTTGCTTGCAGGCGGCTCGACAGCTCCGGCTGGAGGATCGAATAGGTGCCCGCCGAACCACAACACAGGTGGCTGTCGGCCACCGGCGTCAGGCTGAAGCCGGCCGCGCCCAGCAGGGTTTCGACCACGCCGCGAATCTTCAAGCCGTGCTGGAGCGTGCAGGGCGTATGGAAAGCGAGCGGCACGGCCGACACAGGCGGCAGCGCGGCCAGCAATTCGCGCAGACGGGACTGTTCCGCCGCCACGATCTCGCTGACATCGCGCGTCAGTTCGGCCACGCGCCGCGCCTTGGCGGCATAGGCCGGCTCGTCCTGCAGCAGATGGCCGTATTCCTTGACCTGCACGCCGCAGCCGGAGGCCGTCATGACAATCGCCTCGACGCCATCTGCCTCGATCCGCGGCCACCAGGCATCGACGTTGCGGCGCGCATTGTCGCGCGCCCCTGCCTCATCGCCAAGGTGCAGCCGCACCGCGCCGCAGCAGCCGGCGTTAGGCGCTACCGCGAGCGCAATGCCCAGCCGCGCCAGCACCCGCGTTGCCGCGCCGTTGATGTTCGGATACATCGAGGGCTGGGCACAGCCGGCGAGCACCAGCATCTTGCGCGCCTGCCCGCCGGGCAGGGTGACCCCGGCCGACGACAGCGGCGGCACTTTCGCCTGCAAAGCTCCGGGCAGCAAAGGCCGCACCATCTGGCCGAGCTTCATCGCCGTGCCGAACAGCATCGGGCGCGGCAAAAGTTCACGCAGGGTGGCGCGCAGCACGCCATCCATTCCGCTGCGCGGTACACGCTGCTCGACAACCGCGCGGCCGATGTCGAGCAGGCGCGAGTAATGCACGCCCGAGGGACAGGTCGACTCGCAGGAGCGGCAGGTCAGGCAGCGATCCAGATGCAGGCGGGTGCGCGCCGTCGGCGCCGCGCCTTCCAGCACCTGCTTGATCAGATAGATGCGCCCGCGCGGCCCGTCGAGTTCGTCGCCAAGCAACTGATAGGTCGGACAGGTGGCCGTGCAGAATCCGCAATGCACACACTTGCGCAGGATTTCCTCGGCCTCGCGGCCGGCGGTGGTGTTGCGGATGAAATCGGCGAGATGAGTTTCCATTTCAAAGTTCAGCGTACATCCGGCCGGGGTTGAAAATGCCGTGGGGGTCGAAGGTCTGTTTGAGGCGGCGCTGCAGGTTCAGCACCGGCAGTGGCAGCGCTGTAAAAGCACCGACAGCCGCCTTGAGTGCCGGGTCGGCACGAAACAGCGTCGCGCTGCCGCCCACCTGCGCCGCGGCGGCGCGAATTTCTGCCGCCGGCGCGGTCGATCGCAACCAGCGCAGCGCGCCACCCCACTCGATCAGGGTTGCGCCGGGCAGGTCGATGACCGGGGCGACCGAAGGCACCGACAGACGCCACAGCGGCCGTTCATCCGCAAAGAACGACGCACGCTGGTCGCGCAACTCGGTCCAGAACGCCGTCTCGCCAGCGCCGACTTTTTGCTGGTGAGACACCAAACCATCGCCAGCGCCGACTTTTGCGCCGCCCAATTCCTGCTCCGCCGCGACGATTGCCGCGCGCGCCCCCGCGAGCCGTAGCGTCAACTCGCCATCGGCCCATGCGCTGGCGACAATCGGCAGCGGCTGGCCGGCCCAGCGATTGAGTTTATCGAGCGCCGCGGCCTGGGACAGTTCGAAGCGCAGCGTGGCTTCGGCCACTGGCCGGGGCAGCACCTTCAGCGAGATTTCGAGCAACAGCCCCAGCGTACCGAGGCTGCCGGCCATGACCCGCGAGACATCGTAACCGGCGACGTTCTTCATCACCTGGCCGCCAAAATTCAGTTCGCGCGCCGCGCCATCGAGGATCTTCGCGCCCAGCACGAAGTCGCGCACCGCGCCCGCGCTGACCCGGCGCGGCCCGGACAGCCCCGCCGCCACCACACCACCGATGGTCGAGTCAGCGCCGAACCGCGGCGGCTCGAAGGCCAGGCATTGCCCCTGCTCCGCCAGCACCCTCTCGATCGCGGCGAGCGGCGTGCCGCTCCGCGCGGTGATGACGAGCTCGGTCGGTTCGTAGGCCAGCACGCCGGTGTGTGCGCGGGTGTCCAGCGACTCGCCACGCGGTTCGTTGCCGTAGAAGTCCTTGCTGCCACCGCCGCGGATACAGAGCGGCGCGGCGGTGCTCGCGGCCAGGATGCGCGCGCGGAATGCCTCAGTCAGATCGCTCATCGCGCGCTCCCGGTCAGCCGGTATTCGGAACAGTGGCGTGGCTGCGGCACCGCCTTGCCGGGATTAAGCAGGCCGAGCGGATCAAAGGCCGCCTTGACACCATGAAACGCCGTCAGTTCGTCGAAAGAAAATTGCAGGCACATCTGCTGCACCTTTTCGATGCCCACGCCATGTTCGCCGGTGATCGTGCCGCCCACCTCGACCGACAGGGCGAGGATGTCCGCGCCCAGCGCGGTGGCGCGGTCGAGCTCGTCGTCACGGCTGGCGTCGAACATGATCAGTGGATGCAGGTTGCCGTCGCCGGCATGGAAGACGTTGGCGACGCGCAGTCGATGCTGCTGCGCGAGTTCTTCGATGCGGGTCAGCACATGGGCGATGTGCTTGCGCGGGATGGTGCCATCCATGCACAGATAGTCGGGCGTCAGGCGGCCGACGGCCGGAAACGCCGCCTTGCGCCCGGCCCAGAATCTCAGCCGCTCGTCATCGCTTTGCGAAACCCGCAGGCCACGTGCGCCGCTGCTTTCGAGCACCTGGCACATCGCGGCAATTTCCTCGGCCACCTCCTGTTCGGTGCCGTCGGATTCGGCGAGCAGGATCGCCGCGGCGCTGAGGTCATAGCCGGCGTGCACGAAGGCTTCGACGGCGGCGGTCGCCGGCTTGTCCATCATTTCCAGTCCGGCGGGGATGATGCCGGCGGCGATGATCGCGGCCACGGCATTGCCGGCCTGAGTGACATCGTCAAAGCTGGCCATCACCACCTGCGCCACCGTCGGCTTCGGAGTGAGCTTCACAGTCGCTTCGAGCACCACGCCGAGCATGCCTTCCGAGCCGATCATCAGGGCGAGCAGGTCGTAACCGGGACTATCGAGCGCGGCACTGCCGATCTCGATGACCGAGCCATCGATCAACGCGACGCGCAGCTTGAGGATGTTATGCACGGTCAAGCCATATTTCAGGCAATGCACGCCGCCGGAATTTTCCGCGACGTTGCCGCCGATCGTGCAGGCGATCTGCGAACTCGGATCGGGCGCGTAATACAGGCCGAACGGCGCCGCCGCCTCGGAGATGGCCAGGTTGCGCACGCCGGGCTGCACCCGCGCCAGACGGGCCAGCGGATCAATCTCGATGATGCGCATGAAGCGGGCCAGCGACAGCACGACGCCCGCAGCCACCGGCGTCGCGCCACCGGACAGGCCGGTGCCGGCACCGCGCACCACCACGGGCACCCGCATGTCATGACAGACGCGCAGCACGGCGACCACCTGTGCCTCGCTATCCGGCAACGCCACACTCCAGGGCAGGCAGCGATAGGCAGTCAGGCCGTCGCATTCATAGGGTTTGATGTCTTCGGGGTCGCTGAGCAAGCCGCCGGCCGGCAACAGCGGCAACAGCCGGGCCAGCAACTCGGCGCGGCGAGTAGCGTCTTGGTCAGGGGCGGGTGCAAGGGCAGCAGTCATGAGTAACGGTCGATGGCAATGGCGCGGGGGATGGCGCCATTATCCCCGAATCTCAGCCGAACTCTGCCAGCCAGCCGAAGCTGTCGAGCGTCGCCCCGCTCGGTTTGTATTCGCAGCCGATCCAGCCGGCGTAACCGAACTGCTCAAGACGCTCGAACAGGAAGGGAAAGCGGATCTCCCCCGTGCCCGGTTCATGGCGGCCGGGATTGTCGGCAATCTGGATGTGGCCGATCCGCGCCAGATGCGTTTCCAGCGTGCGGGTCAGGTCGCCCTCCATCACCTGGGCGTGATAGACGTCGTACTGTACTTGCAGATTGCGGCTGCCGACGGCATCGAGCACCTGCAATGCCTGCGCAGTGGTCGGCACGAGAAAGCCTGGATTGTCACGGTTGTTGAGCGGTTCGAGCAGCAGGCGGATGCCGGCGCGTTGCGTGGCGGCGGCGGCAAAGCGCAGGTTATCAACGAGCGTTTCCATGGCCCTGTCGCGGTCGCCGGCCGCAATGCCCGCCAGGCAGTTCAGCCGCGTGCAGCCCAACGCCTCGGCATATTCGATGGCCTGCCCGACGCCCTCCTGAAATTCCGCCTTGCGTTCCGGCAGGCAGGCAATGCCGCGCTCTCCCGCCACCCAGTTGCCGGCCGGCAGGTTGAACACCACCACCTCGACGCCAGACGTCAGCACCACCTCGGCCAGCACCGCCTTGTCGAAGTCATAGGGAAAATGGAACTCGACGCCCTTGAACCCGGCCCGCGCGGCAACGCCAAAGCGGTCGAGGAAGTCGTGTTCGGTGAAGAGGAAGGAGAGGTTGGCGGAAAATTGCAGTGACATGGCTCAGTCCCCTCAGGCCGCCAGCTTTGCGCTCGCCAGTCGATTCAAGCTGATGCCCTGCTCGGCCGCCTGTGTCGCCAGGACGCGATGCACCTGGGGCGGAATCCGCACCCGAAACTCGCCGCTGTAGTGCTTCTCCGCCAGGGGAATGGGAATGGACTCGCCAGCAGCTTGCATGTCGGCAACCACCCCGGAGACGACCCGGCGAATGCCTTTCAAGGCCGCTTCCGGTGTTTTTGCCAACCATGACAACGACGGAAATTCGGTGCATAAACCAACGTGTTCGCCGTCCTCGGCGGACCATGTGACGCGGTAGGTGTAGTGATCAACGCTCATTGCGCAGTCCCTCCAGCTTATCGATTGCGAGCAGCACCTGCCTGACCTGATATGCCTTGGCCTTGCCTTTGTCGTCCTGGATGTTGATCCGCGGATCGCCCAGCCAGGGCGTTTTGAAGATGGCGTGACTGGTGCCCATTTGGCGTGGCTTGCCGAAACATGCCTCGCACACCTTCTTGAGATCGCTGAACCGCACATTGCCTGGTTCGCGCCGCATTTGGTCGAGGATTTTGGTGGAAGACGCCATGGCAAGATGGTATCAATAGTGGAACCACATTTCAACCGGCGGGTGTCTGCAAAGGGGTTCCGGTTTCAGGCTTCGCCGCCACTCAGCCGTGCGCTACGGTCGCGCAGCTTCTGCACCCACTCCGGGCTCAGGCCGGGGGCGGCGGCCAGCATTGCGAGCGCAGCCGGCAGCGGACGCGGGGTGCGGACGGTACGCCAGAAGCGGGCCAGGGGCACCGAACCGGCGGGACGTTCGAGGTGCACCAGGCGGTCGCCGGCGGCGATCTTGCCCGGCTCGAGCACCCGGTAGTGCCAGCCGGTGCAGCCGTATTCGGCGATATAAGCCGCGACGCCTTCACAGCCGGTGCGCCGGTCGATCTTCCAGCAGGGCGTGCGCGGCTGCGTCACCTGAAGGCGCGCCGCGCCGAGCGCAAAGATGTCGCCGATGCAGACCGCGTCTTCGGTCAGGCCACGGGTGGTGATGTTCTCGCCCAGGCCGCCGGGCAGCAGATTGCGCGCAGCCGGAAACGCCCTCTGCAGTGTGGCGTAGTGCTCGGCAGGGAAGAGGTGCACGGCCTTGTCGGGCCCGCCGTGCGCCTGCAGGTCGGCGTGCGTGTCGCCCGCCAGCCCTTCATCGCCGAGTTGCACCACACCGGTGACGGCGGTCTTGACGATGGCGCTGCAACGGCCGTCGTCGGCAAGCGTGGCGACCGCGCCGACAAATACCGCATCGACGTTGCAGGGTGTAAGCATATTTTGTGGGGTCACGCGCTGGCGGGCTAGAGCTTGATTGCGGTCAGGTCGTGGCTCAGCTTTTCCAGCACGACTTCGGCGTCGGCCGCATCAGCCCGGTAGCGGTCGAGGAAATCGCCAGCGACAGCACGCCAGTGTTCCGCGCCCCGCTGCACAATTTCGGATAAAACCGCCGTCTCGCCAGCGCCGACTTTCTCATGATCGAAGGTAGCCAGTGTCGGGAACATTTCCTTGCGCATGCCGTCGAAGTTGGTGAACCAGAAATGCAGCTGCGGCCAGGCGGCCTGCTCGATCAGGGTCGGCAGCGTCACCAGGCAATCGGCGAGGTTGTCGCGCACGGCACGGGCAAGAATCTCCGGGCGCCGTTTCTTGAAGCCGGCCAGCATCGTCTCCCAGTCGGGGCCGAGCAGGCCGCTGGCGGCGTGTTCGCCGCGTTCATGCAGGATCAGGCTTGCGGTTTCGGCGTCAGTCATGCGCTCGAGCGCCGCCTGCGGGTCAGCGGCATAACCGTGCGCGGCGAGCGCCCGCGCCAGGGCGCCGGGCGTTTTCTTCATGCTCCAGCCTTCGGCCTTTTCCCACAACCATTGCCGCAAAGCCTCGCGCCGCACAATGACGACACCATTCTGCAGGGCGGCCGGAATGGCGGTCAGATCGCGCGCGTATTCGCGCTCGCAGACCAGCACTGTCAGCCCATCCGTTTCCTCGCGATAGGCCAACTGGCCGAGGAAAAAATGCGGCTTGCCGAACCGGCCGATGCCGGCGCCATAGACGAGGCCATGGGACGCGAGCCGCTGGTTGATTGCCACACTGGCAAACGGATCGAATTCTTCACCGGCAACCGGCAAGGGATCGTAGTTTTCTTCCGCCAGGGTTTCCCAGAGCGCTTCGCGCGCGGATAGCCAGGCGCCGACATCGCCGCGTGCCATGGTCTCGCCCAGTGGAATGCCCTGCTCCCAGCGGTAGAACTCGCGCATTTCCAGCAGGTAGGTGCACAACGACATCTCGCGCGCATGGCGTGCATCGGCGATGTAACAGTTGCGCTGGATAACGCCAATCAGCTGGCGAAGTTCTTCTGTCATGTCTTGGGCTCACCGGGAAGTGGTGGTGCCCGGCGCTTGCGCCCCTGCCAGTGGGCGACACCCTGCACGATGCGCGAAAACGGCAGGGCCTCGAAATTTTCATATTCGGCCTGGGCCAGCCGCACCAGCTTCAGGACATCGGGCGCGGCGGCGGCGGGATCGAGCAGGTCGCGCAGGCCGATCAGCCCGCCGCACTGCACCTTCATGGTCATGGCATGCGGCAGGATGCGCTGGGCATCCTTGACCTTGAGCGCGAAAGCGGAGTTCTTCCGCAGCAGGCTGAGCAGCTGGCCGCACGCCGCGCGCGCCAGCGGAGCGCGACAGGCCACGACCTCGCGCTCGGCCAGCGACAGCCGCTGCGCCGCCTCGCACACCGCCGCCTGCATCAGCAGCGCCCGATCAAAGACGCAGGGCAACTGATTGATCTGATCGCGGGCGATGCGGTAGCTGGTTTCGTCCATCGCGATAAAGCGCGGTTAGCGTGAAAAACTCAGCGTTTGCGCCGGGCCGCCCCAAGCAAACGCGGCACGCGGCGCCAGCCGCAACCCGCACCGCTGCGAACAGAAGCGCCCCGTAACAAACGAGCGCCAGCGAGCCGTCAAGAACCCCCCGCGAGGGGGGCGAAGGGGGTCGGGCGTTTTCATGGTGCGGGGGCGTAGCTCACGCATCATGAAAGTTAACTTTCCTCGCCGGTGCGCGGATCGGCTTCGCGGACGGTGCGCAACGCTTCTTCGGCCTGCAGTTCATTTTCGCCAAAAATTATCTTGACCTGGCAGTCCGCCAGGTCGACTGTCTTGCGCAAGCGCTTGGCCTCGTCCGAGGCGTCCTTGAACATGGGAAATTCGGCGAGTTTTTCGAGTTGCTTGATCGGCCCGAGTTGGCTGACACGATAGATGTAGTAAGGCATGTGGCTCCTGTTAACGTGAAATTACGAAATTTGACGCCGGGTTCATTGACGAGCGCAGCGAGCAAACATCGACCCCCGCCTTGGGGCGGGGGCTGGGGGTGGGGGACGTCATTTGTTTGTTGCGTATTTCATGCACGGGGGTGGCGCTATCGACCATGAAAGTCAGACGTAAAACTTGGCGGCCTTGCGGCGGCCCGGTTTGGATTTCTGGATGATCACGCCCTTGATGACCGACAGGTCGGGAATGTTCGCTGTTGCGTACTTGGGGTTCAGGGGCTGCAATTTCCAGTCCCCCGCGGCGCCTACCAGTTGGCGGAAAATCCACTCGTCGGCCAGCCAGGCCATGACGTAGGAACCGTCAGTCGCCAGGCCTTCCGGCTCGATGACGATGATGTCGCCTTCGACGAACTCAGGCTCCATGCTGTCACCGAGCACCATGAGCGCAAAGGATTCGCCGGCGCTACAGCCTTCCAGCGCGGCATCGGTGGCGGGAGCTGGCGTGGGGAGGCCGGCGGGCACGACCGGGATGGGAAAAGGTTTTTTATCGTTCATTGATTCACTCGCTCAGTTCAGTCATCCAGCCAACGGACCAGGTAATAAAGACGGAAGCCTTCCGAAGAACGTGACGGACCCACGACCTCGGCGGCATGCAGATTATGCACCGGCAGCGCGCGCGCCAGCGCGACCTCGGCCGAGGCCACCACTTCGACACAGTTTTCGGCGAAACGCTGGCGCTTGCCGCGCGTCGCCTGAACCAGCGCAAAGTGCTGCTGCACCAGATGCGGTGCCTCCGCATCAAGATAGACGCCGCCTTTCATGACAGGTCCTCGCCGGGCCGTCCCAAGAGGACATGCGCCCCCCACTGGGGGGCAGCGAACCTCATTGCCAAATGAGCTCCCCCCGAAATCGCCTTCGGCGATCTCCCCCCAGGGGGCAGAAACTCTTGGGGCGGCCCGGCGAGTTTCTTGAGAGGTGGGCGTGGGGGGCTCATGTTTCACCTCGCAGAATTTTGATGTTCTCGATGATCGGAGCAAACAACGGTTCCAGATGACGCCGCATCAGCGGCCCGACCGCCGTGGTGCGGGTGAGAATCGGCGCGGCGACGCCGGCATTCAATTGCGCCAGTGCCGCCAGCGCCGCGGCTTCCGCCGAAAACCCGTCAAGCTCCACAACATCACTTCCCGCGCGAAAATAGTCGCCCAGCAAATTAAGCAGCAGATAGGCGGTTTCGTGGGTGAGCGGTTTTTCGAGCACCAGTTCGGCCGCCTGGAGATAGGCCTGCCCGGTCCCGCTGAAACAACGGGCCAGCAGTTGCAGCGCGGGCGTGTCCTGCGCCAGCCCGGCCGGCCAGGCGCGCGGCGACTCGTCCGGCAGGCTGTCCGGCATATTCTCAAGAAAGCCGATCAGATAGTGCGGCCGGCGGCGGGCCTTGCGCCACAACTGCTCGCGCGCCGCTGGTTCGATCAGCCCGGCCGCCAGCACCGCGCGCACGGTGTTCATGGCGGCGACCGGGTCTTCCTCGAAAGGCAAATGCTCGACCAGATACGCGACGAGTTCCCGGCCCATCGCGCCGGCGCGCACCGCCGGGCAGGCCAGCATGACGCGGGCGACCTCCATGGTCGCCATATTCTGACTGGCCCACCAGGCGCGCCGCGCCAATTCGTCGGTAAGGGCGGGCGCATAGGCCACCGCCAGCACCGCTTCCGGTTCGCCGAGCTTCAAGAGGGTTTCAAGACTTTGTGGGCTGGCATGGCCCATGCGCGTCCAGCGCCGCAGATGCACCGGGTAACCGCCGGGCGAACCCAGCGCATGGCCGCCCAGCAGCTCGCGCACCCGCATGAAGTAACGCTCGGCGCGACCGACCGGATTCAGCACAATGCGCGCCTCGCCGCGGCCGGTCAACCCGTGGAGCACGCGCGCCCCTTCGTCGATTCGCACCGCCAGCAAATCGCCGGCCAGCAGCACATTGAGGCGCAGGGCGTCTTCGGGCGTCAGTTCTTGGCTGCTAGAATTCATCGGCCTAATGATACATCGCGCACCATTTACCTACCCGCCGCGGCGGGACCGCCACCAAGGAGATCGTCACATGAAAACAGTTCATCGCACCATCTGGCCCGCCCTGGCCGCTGCTGCCTTTCTTCTCGCCGGTTGCGCCAGCAGCCAGTCCGGCTCCAGCTACGCGCGCGAACAGACACGCGGCGAAATGAATGTTCGGCTCGGTGTTGTCGAGAGCGTGCGCCAGGTCACCATTGAAGGCAGCAAGTCGCCCACCGGCGTTCTGGCCGGCGGCGTCATCGGCGGCATTGCCGGCAGCAACATCGGCGGCGGTCGTGGTGCGACGGTGGGCACGGTGCTCGGCGCGGTCGCCGGCGGCCTCGCCGGGCAGGCCATCGAGGAAAACGTGACCAGGAAGACTGGCCTGGAAATCACCATCAAGCTGAATGACGGCCAGATGATCGCCGTCACCCAGGAAGCCGACGAGCAGTTCTATCCCGGCGATCGGGTGCGCGTGCTCTCGGGGCGGGGCGCAACGCGCGTTTCCCGCTGATTACCGGACCGGCAGTTCCCCGGGTACGCATGCACCAGCACAACCTCGCCGCCTGGTCGCACGACCACGTCTTTGACGCAGGCAACCCCGCCGCGGAGCGCGGCACGCGCGCCGTCATGTGGATCACCCTGGTAATGATGGTGATCGAAATCACCACCGGCTGGTGGTTCAACTCGATGGCACTGCTGGCCGATGGCTGGCACATGAGTTCGCATGCCGTGGCCATCGGCCTCAGCGCTTTCGCTTACTCTGCTGCCCGCCGTCATGCGCACGACCCGCGCTTTGCCTTTGGCACCTGGAAGATCGAAGTGCTGGGCGGCTTCGCCAGCGCGATTTTTCTGCTGGGCGTGGCGGCGGTGATGGTGTTTGCATCAGTCGAGCGGATTTTTTCGCCGCAACCGATCCAGTATCAGGAGGCACTGGCCATCGCCGCCGTGGGCCTTGTCGTCAATGTCGTCTGCGCGGTGATCCTCGGCAGGTCGCACGATCACCACCATGACGATCACCACGGCCATGACCACGTGCACGGCCATGACCTCAACCTGAAAGCCGCCTATATCCATGTCATCGCCGATGCGCTGACCTCGGTGCTGGCGATTGTCGCGCTGGCCGGCGGCTGGCTGTATGGCTGGGCGTGGCTCGACCCGGCAATGGGTATTGTCGGCGCTGCGCTGGTAGCCAGTTGGGCCAGGAATCTGCTCGCTGAAACCGGCCGCGTGCTGCTCGACCGCGAGATGGATCACCCGGTGGTTCAGGAAATACGTGAGGCGGTTGAAACCGGCCCGGAGGCCGGCGATACGCGGATCGCCGATCTGCATGTCTGGCGCGTCGGCAAGCGCACCTATTCATGCGCGCTGACGCTGGTCACCCACGACCCGGCGCTGACGCCCAAACAGGTGCATGAACAACTGGCCCAGCATGAAGAGATCGTGCATGCCACGATCGAAATCCATCTCTGCCCTGGTTGATTCAGTTTAACTGGATGCGCCGGCCCCACGGCACCGGCGCCTTGCCTTTTACCAGCCACAGCACCGGATAGTTTGGGGGCTGCGCGGGAAATTCGCCTTCCGCATCGGTGAAATAGACCAGCGAGTCCGGCTGCTGGCCGCTCCGCTCGATCCACTCGAACACGGGCGTGAAAGCAGTGCCGCCGCCGCCGGCAAACTGACGGGGCAGGCGCAATTCGTCCCAGGATTCGAATACCCAGGGCGCATCCGCCGCCAAAGTGGTGTCGCAGGCGAACAGCGTGATGCGCACCGGCATGGTTCCCTTGAGTGCGTTCATCTCGCCCAGAAAGCTGGCCAGGTCAGCCGCGCTCACCGATCCCGAAACGTCGATGGCGACATGGATGTCACCGGAGTGGCTGCGCAGGCTGGGCCAGATCACTTCACCTTCGCGGCGCGAGGGCCGCAGCCAGGTGTAGTCGTCGCGGCCCACCTGGGTCAGGTATTGCGCCAGCAGCGCGCGCCACGAGACCTGCGCCGCCAGCGCCGCCTCGCTGAGGCGCGCCAGGCTTCCGGACAGCTTCCCCGCCTCGCGGGCGCGTTGCGCGGCGGCGGCCAGATGGCGTTGCCATTGCTGCTGCAACTGTTCCTTTTCTTGCGCGGTGAGCGGTGGCGGCGGACCATCTTCATCACCCGCCGTACTGCCAGCGCCGACTTTTTGCGGCGAACTGCCACCGGCGTCGGGGTCGATCTCCTCGGACGGCGCCGCCCCGCCGTCTTCCTTATTGTCGCTGCCCCCCTTGCCCTGCGCTTCCGACTGCTGTTCGCCCTGCCCGCTCATTTGCGTAGATGCGTCGCCGCCCTCGTCGCTGTCCCAGACATGGTCATCGAGCATTTCGCTGTCGAGATCGTCGTCGATGCAGGGATAGATTTCCTCGGCGGCCATGCCACGATAGAGGTCAAGCGCCTGCGCACCGGGCGGCGGTTTGAGGCCCTCGTCAAGCAGCAGCGGATTGATCGCAAAATCGCAGGCCAGATCCCACTTGCGCTGTACGCGATGGCCGCGCCGCGCGAAGTGGCCCAGCGCGCAATGCAGTGCCTCGTGGGCCAGCGCGAACTGCACCTCGGCGGAAGTCAGGTTCTCGATCCAGTTCGGGTTGTAGTAAAGCGCGCGGGCGTCGGTCGCCGTAGTGCGGCACCAGGCGCCGGCGGGCTTCAGGGGCAGGCGCAGCACCAGCGCGCCGAGGAAGGGCTTGTCGAGAATCAGCCGGGTTCTGGCCGCGGCCAGCTTTCCCTCGGCAGCCAGGGAAAGTGGGGCGCCGCCCTCACTCATACAGCATCAGGTCGGCCACGGCATTCGCCCAGCCGGAAA
>JAUXNZ010000233.1 GCA_030682595.1 Rhodocyclaceae bacterium
CCGGCCCGCTGTCCGATGACGAGATCGAGGAACTTGACCAGTTCCTCATGTCCGATGCGACGGGCGAGGAGGCCATGGACATTTCCATGCTCGACGGCTTCCTCACTGCCCTCGCCATCGCGCCCAACAACCTGCCGCCGAGCCGCTGGATGCCGATCATCTGGGGTCGTGAAATGATGTGGGAATCGCAGCAGCAGGCGCAACGCATGATGGGCTATGTCTTCCGCCATGCCAATGAAATACTGTTTCACCTGCGCGAGGAACCGGAAACCTTCGAGCCACTGCTGTATGAAAGGGAACACGAAGGAAAGACCATTCCCATCATCGACGAGTGGTGTACCGGCTTCGTCAAGGGCATGGCGCTCGATGAACCCGGTTGGCGCCCCATGATGGATACCGAGGAGGGCGACGACATGCTTTACCCCATCCTGCTCTACGGTACCGAAGCGGGCTGGAAAGAATTGCTGGACAACCCGCTGCTCGCCGACCGGCATGAGGAATTCGCCGCATCTCTTGGCGATTGCATCATGGCGATCCAGGAATGGTGGCTACCGATCAGGAAGGCAAAATCCACTATCCGGCGCGAGGCGCCCAAGGTCGGCCGCAACGCGCCCTGTCCCTGCGGCAGCGGCAAGAAATTCAAGCAATGCTGCGGCGGGAAAAAAATACTGCACTGAGCCGCCATTGACCTTCCGGTGCGGCCACTTCAATGGAGTGTCGTGACCGGGGATGGCGGACGCAAGCCGATATTCACGAACAGCACCGCCTGGCCGAGCATGGCGATGCTGCCGGGTCGCCGGTTGTTTCCCGTGTCGCTGTATTCAAAAGAGTAGACCCGCCGCAGTACCAGTTGGCCATCCTCATTGCGCGCGGGTTTCAGGCTCGCAATCGACACCGTCGCATCAAGGAGTTGCAACTCCGCGGCTGAGCAGGCGGCCTGGGCGGCCTGCACCGCGATGTCACGCGCCTTGACGCTGTCGAACCACAGCCAGGCGAGGGCAGACAGAATCAGCAGGCTGATGATTTCGAAGGTTGGCATGGTTGCAATGTGGAAAAATGGCAGGCTGGCAAATGCAATGTTTTCTGCCCGTCAGGGAGTAATTTGCAATTGTCCGGGATCGAGCAGCAGATAGCGGGCAAAGCGTTGGTCTTTGCGGCTGCCGTCATCGCTGACGATGACAATGCGCTGGCGACCGTCAATGATGGCCGGGCTGACGCCTTCGGCATGTTCGAAACCCGGCAGGCCGGGCACGCTGACGCGCCGCGGCCGCTCGGTGGGTTGGCCGTTCCAGAACCAGAGTTGGAACTGCACCTGCTCCCTGGCGACCGGGCCGCTGACCACCAGATAGCCCGCCAGCGCAGGAACGTAGGACAAGCCACGAATGCCGTGGCCGCCCAGGTCGAGCGTCTCCAGCCGTGGCGCGATGCGGGGTGCCTCACCCGTTTCGAAGACGGCGACCGGATTCTCGATGCTCGCGATGATGGCGCGGCGATCGAGCAAGGGGCTGCGAAAGCCGATCAGCAGACGCTGACGGTCGGGTGTCATCTCCAGCGCCTCGATGTTCAAGCCGCCGGCCGCCTTGACGTCGGGGATCTGTGCGGCCGTGGCCAGGACCGGATGCGCTGCGCTCAGGGCGGCCTTCAGTTGCGTGACCACCACGGGCGCCACCGCGCGGTCTCCCTCGATGCGAAACCTGAGCAGTTTCTCGCGCGACTTCTTCTCCGCACCGGCATTGTTGCGTGAATGGGAGGTGATGGCGTAAATGAACCCTGCCGCGTCGATGGCAATGCCTTCCAGATCGTCCAGTTTTTTGAAATCCGGGGGGGCGTCCGGCGTTGCCGTGACGAGCGGGCTGCTCGTCACCGAGCCATCCGCGCGGATCGTCACCAGACTCAACGGCTGGGTTTTCTCGTCCTCGACGACAAGGAAACGGCCATCCGGCAACTGCTGGATGGCGGAAGGCTCGTAAATGCCGGTCAGCGCGAGGAACATGAGGAGATTGGCGATGGTCATGTCAATGATTGAGGGATAATCAGACGTCGAAGACAAACGGAAGGATACGACAATGAGCAAGGTTCGCGCATGGGCGGCGCAGGCTGCCGGACAGAAACTGGAGCGCTACGACTACACGCCAGGCCCGCTCGGCGATGAGGAGGTCGATATCGCGGTCGAGTATTGCGGGCTGTGCCATTCCGACCTGTCAATGATCGACAACGCGTGGAAGTTCTCCGCCTATCCGCTGGTGCCGGGACATGAGGCCGTCGGGCGCATCGTCGCCATGGGTTCCCGGGCCAAGGGGCTGAGTATCGGTCAGCGGGTCGGGGTGGGCTGGACCAGCAGCAGTTGCCTGCATTGTGCGCCCTGTGTGGGCGGCGACCAGCATTTGTGCGGGGCTTCGCAGGCGACGCTTTCCGGCCGCCCGGGCGGCTTTGCCGAGCGCGTGCGGGCCCAGTGGGCCTGGGCCATCCCCGTGCCGGAGGGCATTCGCCCGGAAGTGGCGGGTCCGCTGTTCTGCGGCGGCATCACCGTCTTCAGCCCGCTCGTGGAATATGACATTTCTCCGACCAGCCGGGTCGGCGTCGTCGGCATCGGTGGGCTGGGGCACCTGGCGATCAAATTTGCGAAGGCCTGGGGCTGCGAGGTGACCGCCTTCACCTCCAGTCCTTCAAAGCGGAAGGAGGTCATGGCGCAGGGCGCCCATCGGGTGGTTGCCAGCAACGATGCGAACGCAATTGCCGCGCTGGCCGGCAGCCTCGATCTGGTCATTGTGACCGTCAATGTCCCGCTGGACTGGCAAGCCATCACGTCCACCCTGGCGCCGCGCGGCCGCCTGCATTTTGTCGGTGCCGTCCTTGATCCGATCCCCGTTCAGGCGTTCTCGCTCATCAGCGGGCAGAAGGTTATCTCCGGTTCGGCGATCGGCTCGCCGACGCAGATGGCCCGGATGCTGGCGTTCTGTGTTCGCCACAACATCGAACCCGAGGTCGAACACTTTCCGATGAGTCGGGTCAATGAAGCGCTTGATCATCTGCGCGCCGGGAAAGCCCGTTACCGCATTGTGCTCGATGCGGATTTCAACGCCTGACTTAGGAGGATATTCACTCACGATCAAGCTTTGCCGCCGGGCCGCCCCAAGGCAAAGCGTCACGCGGCGCCAGCCGCAATCCGCGCCCAAACTTGAACGGGAGCGCCCCGTGATACACGAGCAAAGCGAGTCAACTGTCCCCCCTCCCGCGAGGGAGGGGCTGGGGGAGGGCGGGCCCAGAGGCTGGGAGGGGCGGGCCTTACCCGACGCGGGTCCTACTCGACGATCTTGTTGATCGGCAGTTCGATGATGCCGCGCGCGCCGGCCTGGTAGAGGCTGGGGATCAGTTCGCGCACGAACTTTTCCTCGACGACGATGCTGAGTTCCAGCCAGTCGGGGTCGGAGAGGGTGGAGACGGTGGGCGTGGCACGTTCCGGTAACAACTTCAGCACGGCATCGGTGCAGTTGCGCGGCACGTTCATCGACAGCAGCACCCGTGTGGCGGCGGCAATCGCGCCTTTCAGCATCATCAGCAGGCGGTCGATCTTGGCGATTTTCCAGGCGTCGGCGAGGGCGTCGTGATTAGCGATGAAGCGCGGCGTGCTTTCCAGCACGACGTGCATGATCTTCAGATTGTTGGCGCGTAGCGACGAGCCGGTTTCGGAGACGTCGACAATGGCGTCGGCCAGGAGCGGCGGCTTCACCTCGGTGGCGCCCCAGGAAAATTCGACGCTGGCCTCGACGCCATGTTCGGCAAGAAAGCGTTTCGTCATGCCCACGGTTTCGGTGGCGATGCGTTTGCCCTGCAGGTCTTTCACCGTGACAAACGGTGAACCTTCCTTGGAGGCCATCACCCAGCGGACGGTGCCGTAATTGGGCCAGGGGGCTTTAAGATTGGCCAGTTCCGCGACATCGGCGCCGGTTTCGAGGATCCAGTCCAGTCCGGTGATGGCGCAGTCGAGCACGCCCTGGCCGACGTAGCGGGCCATCTCCTGCGGTCGGATCAGGATGCACTCGATTTCCGCATCATCGATGGTCGGGTAGTAGGAGCGGCCGGAAATGCGCAGGTTGTAACCGGCGCGGTTGAAGAGGTTTTGCGTGGTTTCCTGCAGGCTGCCCTTCGGGATGCCGACACGCAGGCGCGGGTTGTTTTCAGTCATTGTGATTAAAAATGTAGTCTTGCCGCCGGGCCGCCCCAAGGCATGACGGCACGCGGCGCCAGCCGCAATCCGCACAACACCCGACAAGAATGCTCCCCGTAATGGACGAGCGCAGCGAGCCACAGTCACCTTCCCGTGAGGGGAGGTTGGGAGGGGTGGGCCAGTTACTCATAGCGTACGTCGAGGATTTCGTATTCGCGGCGGCCGCCGGGGGTTTGCACTTCGGCGACATCGCCGGAGAATTTGCCGATCAGGGCGCGCGCGACGGGCGAGTTGAGCGAAATCTTGCCCTGCTTGAGATCGGCTTCGTCGTCACCGACGATCTGGTAGGTCACGGTTTTGTCGCCGTCAATGTCCTCCAGTTCGACCGTGGCGCCGAACACCACGCGGCCATCGGCATCGAGGCTGCGCGGGTCGATGATCTGGGCGTTGCCCAGTTTGCCCTCGACTTCCTGGATGCGGCCTTCGACAAAGCTTTGCCGCTCCTTCGCGGCATCGTATTCGGCGTTTTCAGAGAGGTCGCCGTGCGAACGTGCCTCGGCAATCGCGGCAATCACCGCCGGCCGTTCGACGTATTTCAGGCGTTTAAGTTCTTCGCGCAGCAGTTCGGCGCCGTGCAGCGTGATGGGGACTTTGCTCATATGGATAGCTCGGCGTGTAGCTGTTGCAGCGAATAGGTTTCCAGGCCGGAATGATGCATCCCGACACAGGCGGCATGCCCGCCTTCCACCGTCGTAAACAAGGTCACTTTCTGCGACAGTGCCGAGGTGCGGATCGAGCGCGAATCCTGAATGGCCGCGCGGGTTTCATCGACCGTGTTGACGATCAGCACGATTTCATTGTTCTTGATCATGTCGACAATGTGCGGACGGCCTTCGCTGACCTTGTTGACCGATGCCACTGGAATCCCCGCGGCCTGGATGGCCGTCGCCGTGCCGCGCGTTGCCACCAGGGTAAAGCCCAGCCCATGCAGCAGACGCGCCACTTCGACCGCCTTGACCTTGTCGGCCGACTTGACGGTGATCAACGCGCGGCCGGCAGCGGGCAGCCGGGTGCTGGCGGCGATCTGCGATTTGACGAAGGCCTCGCCAAATGTCCGGCCGACGCCCATTACCTCGCCGGTGGATTTCATTTCCGGTCCGAGAATGGTGTCGACGCCGGGGAACTTGATGAAGGGGAATACGGCTTCCTTCACCGAGTAGTAAGGCGGATTCACCTCGTGCGTCACGCCCTGATCGGCCAGGCTGCGGCCGGCCATGCAGCGCGCGGCGATCTTCGCCAGCGGCAGGCCTGTTGCTTTCGACACAAAGGGCACGGTGCGCGAGGCGCGCGGATTGACTTCGAGCACATACACCACGGTGTCCGCGCCGCGGCCCTGGATCGCGAACTGCACGTTCATCAGGCCGACGACATTGAGACCCTTGGCCATCATCTCGGTCTGGCGGCGCAGTTCGTCCTGGGTTTCCGGACAAAGCGAGAAGGGCGGTAGTGAGCAAGCCGAATCGCCCGAATGCACCCCCGCCTGTTCGATGTGCTCCATGATGCCGCCAATGATGACCTGCTGGCCGTCGCAGAGCGCATCGACATCGACCTCGGTGGCATCGTTGAGGAAGCGGTCGAGCAGCACCGGCGAATCGTTCGAGACCTTGATTGCCTCGCGCATGTAGCGTTCGAGATCTTTCTGCTCGTGCACGATTTCCATGGCGCGACCGCCCAGCACATAGCTGGGGCGCACCACCAGCGGATAACCGATTTCGGCGGCGAGCCGGATGGCATCGGCCTCGGTACGCGCGGTGCGGTTGGGCGGCTGTTTGAGCTTGAGGACCTGGAGCAGCTTCTGGAAGCGCTCGCGGTCTTCGGCGGCGTCGATCATGTCCGGGCTGGTGCCGATGATCGGCACGCCATTGGCTTCGAGGGCGCGCGCGCGCTTCAACGGTGTCTGTCCGCCGAACTGCACGATCACGCCGACCGGCTTCTCGACATGGACGATCTCGAGGATGTCTTCCAGGGTCAGCGGTTCGAAGTAGAGGCGATCGGAGGTATCGTAGTCGGTCGATACGGTTTCCGGGTTGCAGTTGACCATGATGGTCTCGTAACCATCTTCGCGCATCGCCAGCGCCGCATGCACGCAGCAATAGTCGAATTCGATGCCCTGACCAATGCGGTTCGGTCCGCCGCCGAGCACCATGATTTTCTTCCGGTCTGTCGGCCGCGACTCGCACTCGTCCTCGTAGGTTGAATACATGTAGGCGGTCGAGGTGGAAAATTCGGCGGCGCAGGTATCGACGCGCTTGAACACCGGGCGGATGCCCAGCGCGTGGCGGCGCTCGCGCACCGCTGTTTCCATGTCGCCAGACGCCGTCCCCATGTTACGCGGCGAGTCGGCTGACGCCGTCCCGCCAGCGCCGACTTTTGTGCCGACCAGGTGGCCAATTCTGCGGTCGGAGAAGCCCTTGCGTTTCAAACCGCGCAGCGCCGCGGCATCGAGATCAGCGAGTTGCTGCGTCGCCAGCCATGCTTCGGTTTTGACGATGTCTTCAATCTGCACCAGAAACCACGGGTCGATGCTGGTCAGGTTGAAAACGTCCTGCAAGGAATAGCCGCTGCGAAATGCCTGGCCGACGTACCAGATGCGCTGCGCGCCGGGACTGGCCAGTTCGTGGTCGATGGCGTCGCGGTCGGCCTCGATCTCGTCGAGGCCATAGACGCCGACTTCCAGGCCGCGCAGCGCCTTCTGCAGCGATTCCTGAAAACTGCGGCCGATCGCCATCACTTCGCCCACCGACTTCATCTGCGTGGTCAGGCGGTCATTGGCCTGGGGGAATTTCTCGAAGGCGAAGCGCGGCACCTTGGTGACGACGTAGTCGATGGCGGGCTCGAACGAGGCGGGCGTGGCGCCGCCGGTGATGTCATTCTTCAGTTCGTCGAGCGTGTAGCCGACCGCCAGTTTCGCCGCCACCTTGGCGATCGGGAAGCCGGTGGCCTTCGAGGCCAGCGCCGAGGAACGCGAGACGCGCGGGTTCATCTCGATCACGATCATGCGGCCGTCATCGGGATTGATGGCGAACTGCACGTTGGAACCGCCCGTGTCGACGCCGATCTCGCGCAGCACCGCGATGCTGGCGTTGCGCATGATCTGGTATTCCTTGTCGGTGAGCGTTTGCGCCGGCGCGACGGTGATCGAGTCACCGGTGTGCACGCCCATCGGGTCGAGGTTCTCGATCGAGCAGACGATGATGCAGTTGTCCTTGCGGTCGCGCACCACCTCCATCTCGAACTCTTTCCAGCCGAGCAGCGACTCCTCGATCAGCAGTTCCTTGGTCGGCGAAGCCTCCAGGCCGCGCTTGCAGATCTCGACGAACTCTTCCTGGTTGTAGGCGATGCCGCCGCCCGAGCCGCCCATGGTGAAGGAGGGGCGGATGATGGTCGGGAAGCCCATGGCGCGCTGAACCTGCTGGGCCTCCTCCATGCTGTGGGCGATGCCGGAACGAGCCGAGCCGAGGCCGATGCGGGTCATGGCCTGCTTGAACTTCTCGCGGTCCTCGGCCATGTCGATGGCTTCGCGCGAGGCGCCGATCATTTCGACGCCGTACTTTTCCAGCACGCCATGCTTGGCCAGGTCGAGCGCGCAGT
>JAUXNZ010000238.1 GCA_030682595.1 Rhodocyclaceae bacterium
ACGCCGTCTCGCCAGCGCCGACTTTTGCCGGCGCCGTCCCGCCGGTATCAGCTTTAACCGGCGCCGTCCCGCCAGCATCAGCTTTATTGAGCGTCACCTTCGAGCAGATCAGCACGAACTTGAGGTCGTCACCGAGCGAAGCCAGCAGGGCGTGGGTGTCACCCGCCACGTGGATATCCACCTCGGCCTGCAATGAAGAACCGACCTGGCCATTCGCCCTCACTTCCTCGATCTTTTTGGTCACCTCGGCGCGCACGGCGCGAATCGCCTGCCAGCGAGTCGCCAGCGCCGCTGCAGCGGGAAGTTCCGGCAGGGCGTGCCAGGTCGTCAGCATGACGCTCTCGCCCCCCTGCACTTGCCTGATTTCCTCGGCGGTGAAAGAGAGAATCGGCGCCATGAGACGAGTGATCGATTGCACGATGTGCCACAGCGCGCTTTGCGCCGAACGGCGGGCGCGCGAGTCGGCGGCGCTGGTGTACAGCCGGTCCTTGAGGATGTCGAGGTAAAAGGCGCCGAGATCTTCGGCGCAGAAGTTTTGCAGCGCCTGGACGATCTTGTGGAATTCGTAGCGATCGTAGGCGGCGACGCAGGTCGCGTGCAATTCACGCGTCAGGCACAAGGCGTAGCGGTCGATTTCCAGCCATTCATCGACGGGCAGCATTTGCGCATTGTCACCATGGGGAACGAAATCCGCCGTGTTGGCGAGCAGGAACTTGAGCGTGTTGCGCAAGCGGCGATAGACCTCGACGACGCGGTCGAGAATTTCCTTGGAGATGGTCAGTTCGCCCGAGTAGTCGGTGGCCGCGACCCACAGCCGCAGGATCTCGGCGCCGAGCGTGTCGGACACCTGCTGCGGCGCGACGACGTTGCCCTTCGACTTGGACATCTTCATGCCCTTGCCGTCAACGACAAAACCGTGGGTCAGCAGACCCTTGTAGGGCGCACGGCCGTCGATGGCGCAGCCGGTGAGCAATGAAGAATGAAACCAGCCGCGATGCTGGTCGGAGCCTTCGAGGTAGAGATCGGCGGGCCAGGCGCAGTCGGCCGCGTGCGAACCGCGCAGCACGGAGCGGTGCGTGGTGCCCGAGTCGAACCAGACGTCAAGTGTGTCGTTCATCTTGTCGTAGGCGACTGCCTCGTCACCGAGCAGTTCCTGCGCGCCCCGTTCACCCATGGCGAACCACGCTTCGATGCCGCCCTGCGCCACGCGCTGGGCAACCGCTTCGACCAGTTCCAGCGTGCGCGGATGCGGCTCGCCCGTTTCCTTGTGGAGGAAGAAGGGTATCGGCACGCCCCAGTTGCGCTGGCGCGAGACGCACCAGTCGGGACGGTTGGCGATCATGGCGTGCAGGCGCGCCTGGCCCCAGCTGGGGAAAAACTCGGTGGCTTCGATGGCTGCCAGCGCAGCGCTGCGCAAAGTCTCGCCCTCGCTCGGCTTTCTATCCATGCCGACGAACCACTGCGTCGTGGCGCGGTAGATGGTTGGCGTCTTGTGGCGCCAGCAGTGCATGGTGCTGTGCGTGATCTGGCCGCTGGCCAGGAGACAGCCGACTGCGGCGAGTTTCTCGACGATCTGCGGATTGGCCTTCCAGATATTGAGGCCGCCAAAGAAAGGCAGGCTCTCGGCAAAGCGGCCGTCGCCTTGCACCGGCGTGAGAATTTCATCATTTTGCATGCCGGCGCGCTTGCAGGAATCGTAGTCCTCGACGCCATAGGCCGGCGCGCTGTGCACAATGCCGGTGCCCGTGTCGAGCGTGACGTAATCACCCAGAAACACCGTCGAGGCGCGCTCATAAAACGGATGGCGGAAGACCATGCGGTCGAGCGCGATGCCGCGGCAGGCGCCCAATACCTTACATTCCTTGCCTTCAAGTCCGTAACGCGCCAAAGCCTGCGCCCGCAACTCGGCTGCGAGGATCAGCAGGCCTTGCGGGGTGTCGACCAGTTCATAGACGAATTCGGGATGGACGTTGAGCGCCTGGTTGCCGGGAATGGTCCAGGGCGTCGTCGTCCAGATCACGGCATGGACGGGCTTTTCCGGCAGCGCGGCGATATCGAAAGCAGCGGCAAGGCGGCCGCGCTCGGCAACATCGAGCGGGAAGGCGACGTCAATCGCCGGCGATTTCTTGTCGGCGTACTCCACTTCGGCCTCGGCCAGCGCCGAGCGGCAATCAAAGCACCAGTTGACCGGCTTCAGCCCCTTGAACAGATAGCCGCGCCGATACATTTCGCCGAGCGCGCGAATTTCGTCGGCCTCGGTGCGATATTCCATTGTCTTGTATGGATGATCCCAGTCGCCGAGCACGCCAAGCCGGATGAAATCCTTTTTCTGTCGTTCGATCTGCTCCTGGGCGTAAGTGCGGCAGTGGGCGCGCGCTTCGCCGGCGGGCAGGTGCTTGCCGTGGGTTTTTTCGATCTGGTGCTCGATGGGCAGGCCGTGGCAGTCCCAGCCGGGGATGTACGGCGCGTCGAAACCGGCCAGCGTCTTGGCGCGAACGATAATGTCCTTGAGAATCTTGTTCACCGCGTGGCCGATGTGGATGTCGCCATTGGCATAAGGCGGGCCGTCGTGCAGCACGAAGCGCGGGCGGCCCTGGCTCGCTTCACGGATTTTCCGGTACAGCTGTATTTCCTGCCAGTCGTTGATCCAGCCCGGTTCGCGGCGGGCCAGGTCGCCGCGCATCGGGAAGGGCGTGTCGGGCATATTGAGGGTCTTGCGGTAGTCGGCCATGTCAGTTCTTGCCTTCAAAGTAAGCCTGGGTCGCCTGCACGTCGCGGGCGATTTGCGCGGTGAGCGCTTCTAATGAATCGAACTTGGCCTCGTCGCGCAGCTTGTGCAACAGATGCACGGTGAGATGCGCACCGTAAATTTCCTGGTCGAAGTCAAACAGGTGAACTTCAAGCACGGGACGCAATCCGGCACCCAGCGTCGGCCGCACGCCGAGGCTGGCGGCGCCGGGCAGATGACGCTTGTCGATACCGGAGACCGTTGCGGCGAACACGCCGGTCAGCGCGACGCGCTTCCGCTTGAGCTGTATGTTGGCGGTCGGCCAGCCCAGTTTGCGACCGATCTTGCCGCCATGCACGACGCGGCCGGCAATGCTGTAAGGACGTCCCAGGAGCCGCGCCGCATGTTCGAGATCGCCGCCACCGAGGGCATCGCGCACGGCGGAACTGGAAACGCGCTCGCCGTTGATTTCGATGGTGTGCATGGCTTCGACGCCAAAGCCCTGTTGCTGCCCGGCGGCGGCGAGCATGGTGAAGTCGCCGGCGCGCCCCTTGCCGAAGCGGAAGTCGTCGCCGATGATGAGATGGCGCACGGCCAGGCCTTGCACCAGCACGCGGTCAATAAATTCCTGCGCCGACAATCCCGCCAATTTGCGGCTGAAATGCAGCAGGAAAACTTCTTCGATGCCGCAAGCATCCAGCAGCGCCAGCTTTTCGCGCAGA
>JAUXNZ010000112.1 GCA_030682595.1 Rhodocyclaceae bacterium
CGTCCTGTCGACGCGATTGCCGCGTTACGCCGCATTTGCCGTGGCGGCGCTGCTGGGTGCTTTGCTTTCCGGCAGTCTCGAGATCACGCAGAATTTCCTGCCCAGCCGCGTACCGTCCAATCTCGATCTGGCAATGAATGCTCTGGGCGCGTTGATTGGCGCAGCGGCCGGCCTGCGCTGGGGCGCGCATCTGCTCGATGGCGGCCGCCTGCACGCCTGGCGCGAACGCCGTTTTCTGGGCGGCGTGACCGGCGACCATGGCCTGCTGCTCGTCGCGCTCTGGCTGCTCACCCAGCTCAATCCCGAAACCTTCCTGTTCGGCAACGGCAACCTGCGCGGCCTGATCGGTCTGCCTGCCGCGCTCAGTTTCGAGGCGGGCCGGTTCATCGAGATGGAAATGGCAACCGTCGCCGCCCAGACACTGGCGATTGCCCTCATCGGCAGCCGGCTCGCCCGCAACCATCCGGTGCTCCTGCCGCTGGCGCTGCTCGGTGCGGCCATGCTCGTCAAGAGTTTCGCCCTGATGCTGCTGATGCAAAGCGTGCATGGCTTCGCCTGGGTCACGCCGGGCACGCTCGGTGGTCTGGCCATCGGCATGGTGTTGTGGGCCGGCGCGCTCAACCTGACCCTGGGCGGGCGGCAGGTACTGGCGGCCATGGCGCTGATGCTCGCCACCGTGCTCGCCAACCTGATGCCCGCCAACCCCTATCTCGAAAACACCCTGCGCGTCTGGCAACAGGGCCACTTCCTCAACTTCAACGGCCTGACGCGCCTGGTTTCCTCGCTGTGGCCTTTTCTCGCCCTGCCCTGGCTGATGCGCTTACGGAATCAAAAATGACCGATCTCGATGCCCTTAAACTCGCCCTGCGCGACTTCGCCGCCGCCCGCGACTGGCAGCAATATCACACTCCGAAGAACCTCGCGATGGCGATGATTGTCGAAGCAGCCGAACTGGTCGAACATTTCCAGTGGGCGACGCCCGAGGAAAGCCGCGCGCCGTCCCCGGAAAAACTCGCCGCAATCCGCGACGAAGTGGCCGACACGCTGATCTACCTGGTCGAACTGGCCGATGCGCTAGACATCGACCTGATCGCCGCCGCGCGCGATAAGATCGCCAAGAACGCGCTCAAATATCCCGCCCCGCAATAGTCGGCGCCGGCGGGACGGCGGTAATCGGCCAGGAGCGGTCGGCCACCCTCACTCCAGACCGGACGCCTCAAGGACTGCTTCACTCTGGAACCTGCCGGAAGGTGCAATTCCGGGTCATCGGCCGAAGCGGCCGTTGACGGTTTGCCGCTTGACCGACTGCAATGCAGCTTTGCGGTCGGTGTAATATGCCGCTCGGCAGTTGTCGGCCAGAGAGGGAGAGCCGAAGATCGCCCCCCCATGGTGGTCATTGATGCCGCCAAACCACCATCGCAGGCGCAGGACGCTGAATGCCCGACAAAGAAGCCACCGCCCGCATCAAGATCAACAAGCTGCTCGAAGCGGCCGGCTGGCGTTTCTTCCAGGATGGCAGCGCGCCCGCGAACATCCGCCTCGAACCCAGCGTCACGATCAAGACCACCGACCTGGACGCGCTCGGTGCCAATTTCGAGACAAGCACAAAAGGCTTCGTCGACTTTCTCCTGCTCGATGCCAAAGGCTTTCCGCTGCTGGTTCTCGAAGCCAAAGCCGAAGACAAGAATCCACTCGTCGGCAAAGAGCAGGCGCGCAAATACGCAAAGTCGCAGAACTGCCGCTTCGTCATTCTTTCCAACGGCAACCTGCACTACTTCTGGGACCTCGAACGCGGTAGCCCCTACGTCATCACCGCGTTTCCGACACCGGATTCAGTCACCGGCTACCAGAAGCTCACGCCCAATCCGCAGCGACTGATCGACGAGCAGGTCGGCGCGGACTACATCGTTCGCACCCAGCGCCCGAACTACGCAGCCGAAGCTGCCTGGCAAAACGAAGCGGAGCGCCCCGGCTACATTCTGGCCAACAAGCTGCGCTTTCTCCGGCCCTATCAGCTCAAGGCCATCCACAGCCTTCAGACCGCGGTCGGCGATGGCAAAGACCGTTTCCTGTTCGAGATGGCGACCGGCACCGGCAAGACCCTCACCGCCGCCGCCGTGATCAAGCTGTTTCTGCGTTCCGGCAACGTGCGCCGCGTGCTGTTCCTTGTGGATCGCCTTGAGCTGGAGGACCAGGCCAAGAAGGCCTTCGCCGCCGTGCTATCCGCCGATTTTCAGACGGTGATCTACAAGGAGAACCGCGACGACTGGCGACGCGCCGAGATTGTCGTCACCACCGTGCAGTCCCTGCTGTTCAACAATAAATACCAGAAGCTGTTCTCGCCGACCGACTTCGATCTCGTCATCTCCGACGAAGCGCACCGCTCGATCGGTGGCAACGCCCGTGCCGTGTTCGACTACTTCATCGGCTACAAGCTCGGTCTCACCGCCACGCCGCGCGATTACCTGCGCCGCTTCGACAGCGCCAAGCCGGGCACCCGCGACCCGCGCGAGGCCGAACGCCGCCTGCTGCTCGACACCTACCGCACCTTCTGCTGCGAAAACAGCCAGCCGACCTTCCGCTATGGATTGCTCGATGGCGTGAAGGAAGGCTTCCTGATCAACCCGACCGTGGTGGACGCCCGCACCGAGGTCACCACCACGCTGCTTTCCGAAGAGGGCTTCGTCGTCAACTTCACCGATGACGCCGGCGAGGACCAGCAGCAGGCCTTCAAGCAGCGCGAGTTCGAGAAGCGTTTCTTCGCCGACACCACCAATCAGCTCCTGTGCAAGACGTTTCTGGAAAACGCCCTGCGCGACCCGGTCAGCGGCGAAATCGGCAAATCGATCATCTTCGCCGTCTGCCAGAACCACGCCGCCAAGCTGGCCCATATCCTCAATCAGATGGCCGACCGCATGTTCCCGGCCAGGTACCAGTCCGACTTCGCCGTGCAGGTCACCTCGCAGATACCCGATGCCCAGCAGTTCACCATCAACTTCGCCAACAATAATCTCCTCGGCTCCGGGAACTTCATCCCCGCCTACAAGACCAGCAAGGCACGCATCTGCGTCACCGTCGGCATGATGACCACCGGCTACGACTGCACCGACATCCTCAACATCGGGCTCTTCCGCCCGATCTTCTCGCCCACCGACTTCATCCAGATCAAGGGACGCGGCACCCGCAAGCACGACTTCCGCGAGCTGCTGTTCGACACCGCCCTCAAGGCAGGCGTGCAACAGCCCATCAAAACCGCCTTCAAGCTGTTCGACTTTTTCGCCAACTGCGAATACTTCGAAGAGGAATTCAACTACGACGAAGTACTCAAGCTACCCAAACCCCACGGCAAAAGCGGCGATAACGGCGGCGACACCGGCCCGGTGGG
>JAUXNZ010000246.1 GCA_030682595.1 Rhodocyclaceae bacterium
CTTGCGGATGTGGTCGTGCAGGGTGCGGCCGCGCTTGTAGCGCATGACCAGATAGACGGTGTCGTTCGCCCGCAGGAAATTGATGACGCGCACGACGTTGGGATGATCGAGCCGCGCCAGTGCAATGCCTTCCTCGTAAAACGCCATCATGCCGCTCTGATAGGCATCGAGATTGGCGGCGGAGACCTGCGGCACCAGCCCCACCCGGCGTTCGGCCAGCGCGTGGGGCAGATATTCCTTGATGGCCACCGGCGTGCCTTGTGGGTCGGAGGCCAGATAGACAATGGAAAACCCGCCCATCGACAGCTGGCGCTCGAAGCGGTAGCCGTCGATCATATGACCGGGCGGCAGCGCCAGGTTGGTTTGGGGGGAGGGCATGGGGACGCATTTTAGTTCCGGCCGCATCTAAAACGTTAGCCGAAAGCGGGTCTTTTTCTGCAACCGGGTGTTTCGCGGTAAGCTGCCGCGCTGCAAAACATCAACCCGTTCCCGCCATGACCATTTACAGCATGACCGGCTATGCCGCCGCCGACCGCGATCTTGGCCACGCCAACCTGCATCTGGAGCTCAAGAGTGTTAACGGTCGCTTTCTCGACCTCAATTTTCGTTGTGGCGATGAATTGCGCTTTCTCGAAATGCCGCTGCGCGAAAAGCTCACCGCCGCCATCGGGCGCGGCAAGCTCGATTGTCGTCTGTACCTGCAACCCAACAGTACCGCCACGCCGCAGCTGACGCCCAACCTCGCACTGGTTGCCCAGTTGGGCAGTCTCGATGCCGCCGTGCGCGCCGTGCTGACGGATGCCAAGCCCCTGGCAGTCGCGGATGTGCTGCGCTGGCCGGGCGTGCTGGCGGCAGATGCCATCAGCCCGGAACGCTTGCAGGCAGATTGTTTCGCCCTGCTCGATGGCGTGCTGGGCGAATTCCTCGCCAGTCGCGCGCGCGAAGGGGCGCGCCTCGCCGACGTGCTCAGGGAGCGCGCCGCCCGCATGCGCCATGCCGTGGCGCAGGTCGAGCCCATGGTGCCGGCCGCCATTGCCGATTACACGGAGCGGCTGGCGACCAAACTGCGCGAGGCGGTGGCCAATCTTGACGAAGACCGCATTCGCCAGGAAATCGGCGTATTCACTGCCAAGATCGACGTGGCGGAAGAACTGGCGCGGCTGGTGACGCATCTGACCGAGGTCGAGCGCGTGCTCGACAAGGGCGGCGCCGTTGGCAAGCGCCTCGACTTCCTGATGCAGGAGCTCAACCGCGAAGCGAATACGCTTGCTTCCAAATCGGTGTCGGCAGCCGTCACCGCCATCGCGCTTGAACTCAAACTGTTAATTGAACAGATGCGCGAGCAAGTGCAGAACCTGGAGTAATGCCATGAACATTCCCGTCGTCGACTCCCCGTCCGCCGACGCCGCCAGCGCCGGCGCGCTATTCATCATTTCCGCACCCTCGGGGGCAGGCAAGACAACGCTGGTGAAATTGCTGATGGCACGCGATGCCGGCATCCGGCATTCCATCTCCTACACGACGCGGCCGGCGCGGCCGGGCGAACAGGACGGGCGCGAATACCACTTCATCGATATTTCCACCTTCGCGGCGCTGCGCGACCGCGGCGACTTTCTGGAGTGGGCCGAGGTGCATGGCAACTTTTACGGCACCTCGCGCAGTTGGCTGCTTGACGAGATGCGCGCCGGGCGCGATACGCTGCTTGAAATCGACTGGCAGGGCGCCCAGCAGGTGCGCGCCTTGATTCCGGATGCGGTTGGCATTTTCATCGTGCCGCCGTCGATTGCCGAGCTGGAGCGCCGCCTGCACGACCGCGGGCAGGACAGCGCGGAGGTGATCCAGCGCCGCGTCGCCGCCGCGCTGGGTGAATTACGGCATGTTGGCGAGTTCGATTTTGTTATAATCAACAATGACTTGCAGGAAGCTCTGGAAGATCTTGCCGCAGCAGTAAGGGCGTCCCGACTGGGTTTTGCGCGACAGCGCGCCCGCCATCCGGAGACCTTCCGCTACCTCTCAGCTTGCTGAATCCAAAGGAAAAATTATGGCCCGCGTGACCGTTGAAGATTGCCTGAAATACATCCCCAATCGCTTCCAGATGACCCTGGCCGCGACTTATCGCGCCCGTCAGATCACCATGGGCAGCACGCCGATGGTGGAAGTGGATCGGGACAAGGCCACCGTGCTGGCCTTGCGCGAATTGTCCGTGGGCAAGTACGGCATGGAAATTCTCAACCGCGGGCAGGCGTAACCCGCCCGCATAACCATGCTCTAGACCCGGGGCGCATTCATGTCGGCGGCGGCATTGCCTCCTGCTTTGTTGTGCCCCCCGGTTGCCGCGACTGGCGATGCAGTGCCGCCCGCGTTAACCCATTCCACCCGCTCCCCCAATCCCCCGCCGGCCAGCGATCTGGCGGAAGACTTCGAGCATCTGTTCGCCCAGTTGCGAACCTATCTCAAGCCGGAAGATGTCGACCAGATTGAGGCGGCCTGCCACTTTTCGGCCAGCGCGCATCGCGGCCAGTTCCGTTCCAGCGGCGAGGCGTACATTTCGCATCCGCTGGCAGTGGCCGAAACGCTGGCGTACTGGCGGCTCGATGCGCAGGCGCTGACCGCCGCGCTGTTGCACGACGTGATGGAAGACACCGCCATCACCAAGGCGCAAATCGCGCAGGATTTCGGCAAGGTCACCGCCGATCTCGTCGACGGCGTCTCCAAGCTTGACCGCCTGGAGAATCAGTCTTACGAGGAGGCGCAGGCCGAGAATTTCCGCAAGATGCTCCTGGCCATGGCCCAGGACGTGCGTGTCATTCTCATCAAGCTGGCCGATCGCCTGCACAACATGCGTACCCTCGATGCGGTGCGCCCGGACAAGCGGCGGCGCATCGCCCGCGAAACGCTTGACATCTATGCGCCCATCGCCAACCGGCTGGGCCTCAATACGCTGTACCGCGAATTTCAGGAACTCGCCTTCAGCAACTTGAATCCGCTGCGTTACCGCGTCCTCGCCAAGGCCGTCAAGAGCGCGCGCGGCAACCGGCGCGAGGTCGTCGGCAAGATCATCGACTCCCTCAAGGAGCGCTTGCCGGCCCAGCACATCGAGGCCGAGGTGATGGGGCGCGAGAAACATCTTTACGGCATTTATCGCAAGATGCGCGACAAACACCTGTCTTTTTCGCAGGTGCTCGACATCTACGGCTTTCGCGTCATCGTCGCCGACACCCCTGCCTGCTACCTGGCGCTGGGCGCCCTGCACGGCCTCTACAAGCCGCTGCCGGGCAAGTTCAAGGACTACATCGCCATCCCCAAGGCCAACGGCTACCAGTCGCTCCACACCACGCTGATCGGCCCGTATGGCATGCCGATCGAGTTTCAGATCCGCACGCGCCAGATGCATCACATCGCCGACAGCGGCGTCGCCTCGCACTGGCTCTACAAGGACGAACGCGCCCTGTCGGAGTTGCAGCGCACCACCCATCAGTGGCTGCAGTCCTTGATCGAGCTACAGACCGCCAGCGTCGATTCCGCGGAGTTTCTCGAACACGTCAAGGTGGATCTTTTCCCCGGCGAGGTGTATGTCTTCACGCCGGCGGGCAAGATTCTCTCGCTGCGACGCGGCGCCACCGCCGTCGATTTCGCTTACGCCGTGCATACCGACATCGGCAATCGCTGCATCGCCTGCCTGATCAATCAGGAGAGCATGCCGCTCCGCACCGAACTCGCCGATGGTGATCGCGTCGAAATCATCACGGCGCCGAACGCCGCACCCAATCCGCACTGGCTGGTTTTTGTCAAAAGCGGCAAGGCGCGCGCGCAAATCCGCCATTTCCTCAAGACCAAGCAGAACGAACAATCTGCCGCCCTGGGCAAACATCTGCTGGCGCAGGCGTTACACGGTCTGGGCCATCGCATCGAAGAGCTCGGCAGCTCTGCCTGGCAGCGTTTCCTCAAGGCTTTTTCAGGCAAGACCCAGCGCGAGGTGCTCACCGACATCGGGCTTGGCAAGCGGCTGCCAGCCACCGTGGCGCGGCGCCTGGTGGGCGACAAGGTCATCGATGAACAAACGCTGCAAAGCGGCGGCGCCATCCGCATCAAGGGCAGTACTGACATGGCGGTGCAATTGGCACACTGTTGCCGACCGATACCTGGCGACCCGATTGTCGGCGTGATTCGCGCCGGTCAGGGTCTGGTTGTGCATACCCACGACTGCCCGACGCTGCGCGGCGGACGCAAGGAATGGGTCGATGTCGAGTGGGATCCAGAGGTAAGCGGTCCCTTCGAGGTGCTGATCTGTGTCGTCGCACAGAATGCCACGGGCGTGCTGGCCCGCTTGGCTGTCACCATAGCCGAGCACGGTTCCAATATCGCCAATGTGCGCATGGACGAGGGCGAAGGCGCCACCACCGCGCTGTATTTCACCCTGCAGGTCGACAGCCGTGCGCATCTGGCGCGTATCCTGCGCAACTTGCGCCGCCTGCCGACCGTGACCCGTATTATCCGCATCAAGGAAAATCCACCCCATCACCATTGAAGGAGTCTTCCGATGGCCTATGTATCCGAATACACCCAGTTCATGAACGAATGGATGAAGCAGCATCCCGAAGAACTTGCCGTTCAAGAGGCAGGCCGCGCCCTGTGGTGGGATCGCGACGCCCACGTACCGGACGAGCAGGTACGCCTGGCGGACGCGAAAGTGCCGCGGAAGGCCTACTACTACGACATCAACTAGATCCGCCGTCCCGCCAGCGCCGACTTTTGTTTTTCGCTGGCGGGACGCCAAACCGCCGCCAGCGCCGACTTTATGGTTTTACTAATCGCGTGCGCGTCTCGGCGATGTTGGCGCGCAGCACGTTGGCATCCTCGGAGTCCGGCGGCATCAGCCTGAGCAGGGTTTCCCAGTCGGCGATGGCTTTCGCGTATTGCTGGGATTCGTAGGCGGCGGTGCCGCGCAGCCAGAGGCCGATCGGGTGATTTGGTTCGAGCTGCAGGGCGCGGTCGATCAGTGCGCGCACCTTGCTGTTGAAACCGCTGACGCTGGCCAGGGTGTCGGCATATTCGACATACAGGTCGGCATCGCCCCCGTTCTGGCTGACGACGCGCTCATAGGCGCCAACGGCCTCGGGCAGTCGCCCCATCTGCCGATAGGAACGCGCCAGCATGGCCCAGCCCTGCAAATTTTCCGGTTCTTTTTCCAGCTTGGCGGCCAGTCCGCTGACCATGCGTTCGATGTCTTGCGCCGAGAACTGTTGTTCGGCGGCGGGTTGCGGTTTGAGCCCGGCCGGGGTGCCGAGCATCAGGTAGAGCAGCACGGCTACCAGAGGCAAGGAAATCGCCAGCGCCGTGGGTACGGCGCGACTAGCCTGGGCGGGCGCGGCTGCGCTGTCTGGTGTGCTGCTGTCTTCGATGAGACGCCGCTCCAGTTCGGCACGCGATTGAACGTAATCGTCCTGCGACAGGGCGCCTTCGTCGCGGTCGCGCTCCAGCTCCGCGAACTGGTCGCGGTAGATGGCGGCATTCAGCGCCTGGCGCGAAAGCTCCCGGTTATTTGGCTGACGGAAGAAGGGCAGCAGCAACAGGGCGAGGGTTGCGAGCACCAGGAGAGTGGCGCCGATAATGAAACCAGTCATGCTTGATCACCTTTCAGCAAAACTTCAGCGCGTTGTTTCTCTGCTTCGGACAGCGGAGTTTCGCCGATCAGGCGGCTGCGCCGGCGCAGGTAGCTCACCAATACGGCCAGGCCGACGATCAACAGCACAAACGGCCCGCCCCACAGCAACCAGGTGCTGGGCTTGAGCTGCGGCCGATAGAGCACGAAGTCGCCATAGCGGCTGACGAGAAAATCCTTGACCTGCTGATCGGAGTTGCCCTGCTTGATCAGGTCGCGCACTTCGCGGCGCAGGTCTTGCGCCAGTTCGGCCTGCGAGCCGGCCAGCGATTCGTTCTGGCAGACGAGACAACGCAATTCGGTGGAAATCTGAATGAGGCGCTGCTCGACTACGGGGTCTTCGGCAAGCGGCGCGGCCTCTTTGGCCAGCACGGCGTTTGCCAGAAGGAGAGCGCAGGCCATGGCGAGCAACATTTTCATTTATTCAACTCCTGCACCAGCGGGATGATTTTCGTTTGCAGCACTGCGGGGGTTACCGGCCCGATCTGTTTGAAGCGGATCACGCCGGCCTTGTCGATGACGTAGGTTTCCGGTACGCCATACACGCCATAGTTGATGCCGACGCGGCCATCAAGGTCGTAGGCGGACAGCAGGTAGGGGTTGCCGAAGCGCGCCAGCCAGCGGATGCCGTCCTCGCGCTTGTCCTTGTAGTTGAGGCCGACGAGCGGAGCCACCCCGGTTTTGGCGAACTCGTTGAGTACCGGGTGCTCCTCGCGGCAGGATACGCACCACGAGGCCCAGACGTTGAGCAGCCAGACCTTGCCGGCCATTTCTTGCGGCGAGAAACTGGCTGCCTCGTCATGCAGTTGCGGCACTTTGAAATCAGGCGCCGGCTTGCCGACCAGCGGCGAAGGCACCTCGCGTGGATTGAGCGTCAGGCCGACGGCGAGGAAACCGACCAGGACGATGAAGATGCCGAGCGGCAGAAGAAAACGGTTCATGCACCGACTCCCGTGGCAAGCGGAGCGGATCGCTTCACCTTGAGCCGGTAACGGCGGTCGCTGGCGGCGAAGAGTCCGCCGATCGACATCAGCAGACAGCCGCCCCAGATCCAGCCGACGAAGGGCTTGTAATAGACGCGCACCGCCCAGGCTTCATTGCCGTCATTGCCGCCCAATGGCTCGCCCAGCGAAACATAGACATCGCGGGTAAAGCCGGAATCGATGGCAGCCTCGGTCATCGGCATTCCGGACGAGTTGTAATTGCGCTTTTCGGGGTGCAGCGTGCGGAGCATGCGGCCGTCCTTCGACAGTTCCATGGTGCCGATGGCGGTGCGGTAGTTGGGGCCTTCGGCATGGCGCACGCCGATGAAGGTAAAGGTGTAGCCGCCGACCACGACGGTCTCGTTCGGCGCCATGCGCACGTCGCGCTCATCCTCGTAGGTGCTGACCAGCGCCACGCCAATGACAAATACGGCCAGGCCGAAGTGTGCCAGTTGCATGCCCCACCAGGCGCGCGGCGGGCTGCCCGTCTTGTAGCGTTCCAGCGCCTGCAAGACGATGGCCGCTGTGATCCACACGGCCAGTCCCAACCCCAGGGCGACATAGGCGTGCCATTCGCCCGCCAGCATCGGCAGCCCGATGCCGCCAAGGACGGCGACCAGCGCGGCCGGCCAGAGTTTCTTGCCAATCTCCCTGAGATCGGCGTGTTTCCAGCGGGCAAAGGGGCCCATCGCGACCAGCACCAGCAGCGGCAGCATGATCGGAATGAATACCGCGTTGAAATACGGCGGGCCGACGGAAATCTTGCCCAGCCCCAGCGCGTCGATGATCAGGGGATACAGTGTGCCGAGCAGTACCGCGCCACAGCCGACGACCAGTAGCAGGTTGTTGATGAGCAGAAAGGTTTCGCGCGAAACTAGCGCAAAGCGGCCGCCCAGACCCACCTTCGGCGCACGCCAGGCGAACAGCAAAAGCGAGGCGCCGACAACGATAACCAGCAGCATCAGAATGAACAGGCCGCGTTTGGGGTCGGTGGCGAAGGAATGTACCGAGGTGAGCACGCCCGAGCGGACGAGGAAAGTGCCGAGCAGGGACAGTGAAAACGTGGCGATGGCCAGCAACACGGTCCAGTTCTTGAAACTGCCGCGTTTCTCGGTGACGGCAAGCGAGTGGATCAGCGCGGTGCCGACCAGCCAGGGCATGAACGAGGCGTTCTCGACCGGATCCCAGAACCACCAGCCGCCCCAGCCCAGTTCGTAATACGCCCACCAGGAGCCGAGCGCGATGCCGAGCGTCAGGAAAACCCAGGCGACCGTCGTCCAGGGCCGCGACCAGCGCGCCCAGGCGGCGTCGATCTGGCCGGAAATCAGGGCGGCGATGGCGAAGGCGAAGGCGACGGAAAAGCCCACGTAACCCATGTAAAGCAGCGGTGGATGGAAGATCAGGCCGGGGTCCTGCAACAGGGGGTTCAGATCGCGCCCATCCGCGGCCGCGGGCAGCATGCGATCAAAGGGGCTGGAGGTGAATAGCACGAAGGCCAGCAGGCCGAACATCACCAGTCCCAGTACGCCCAGCACGCGCGCCACCATGGCGTCAGGCAGTTGGCGCGAGAACATTGCCACCGCCAGCGCCCAGCCCGCCGACATCAACACCCACAGGAGCAGCGAACCTTCATGACCGCCCCAGACGGCAGCGAGACGGTACATGGTGGGCAGTTCCAAATTCGAATGCCGCACCACGTAATCGACAGAAAAGTCGTTGACGTAAAAAGCCCAGGTGAGGCAGGCAAAGGCAAAGGCGAGCAGCAGGAAGGTTGCCGTGACTGCCGGTCGCGCCACGGCAATCCATTGGGCCTGGTTGCGGTGCACACCGACCAGAGGCAGGACACCCTGGGCCAGAGAGACCAACAGGGCAAGTATCAAGGCGAAATGGCCAAGTTCTGAAATCATGGTGTTGTCTCCGCCGGGCCGCCCCAAGGAGGCAACATGTCAAATAACCGGAAGCCGCGTGGCGGCTGAACAAAAGTCACCCCCCTTCTTTGAGAAGGGGGGGCGGGGGGGGTAAGGGTCATGGCAGCCTGTACAGGTTATTGCTGCAGGGTTTTTGCGGTGCTTTGCGCTTGATCGATGGCGTGCTGCGCGTGCGGCGGCATGTAATTCTCATCATGCTTGGCCAGCACCTCGGTTGCCGTGAACACCCCATCGGCGCCGACTTTGCCCTGCACTACCGCGCCTTTGCCTTCCTTGAAGAGGTCGGGCAGGATGCCGGTATAGACGACCGGTACTTCCTTGGCGGTATCGGTGATGATGAAATGCACGGTTAGGTTATCGCGCCGGATTGATCCTTCCCTGACCATGCCGCCGACGCGGAAAGCCTTGCCCTGCGGCGCCTTGCCTTCGGTGAATTCGGTGGGAGTGATGAAAAAGGCGACGTTGCTGTCGAGCGCCTGGAACACCAGAGTGCTGGCGATCCCGACCGCGGCAAGACCGCCGAGGATCAGGGCAATGCGTTTATGGCGTGGTTTCATGGATTCTCAAGTCTCTCGGCCTGAAGTTCGCGGCGCAGGATGCGCAGAATTGTGCTCTGACGCTTCCTGACCAGAATAGGTTCCATAATCATCAGCAGGGCACAGACGCCGAAGCTGCCCCAGACGTAAAGGGCGTAGCCGCCCATGGCAAAGAATTCCGCCGGCGAGCCCCAGTTCATTGCGCCGCCTCCGATCTCACATCACGGAAACATGCCGCGAGGTGTCGGCGGCCAAAGCCATTCGCGGTCGTGCGCATCCCCGCTGCGCGGGGCCCCTGCTTACTGCTCATGTCTTTACCTCATTGAGTTCCTTCACCCACTCGGCGTGCGCCTCGCGTTCGAGGATGATCGCGCGCACCCGGGTTAAAGCGACAGCGATCGAATACATCCAGAAGGCGAGTGCCATCAGCAGCATGCCCCACAGCATGGTCGTCGCCATGGACGGCGCCTTGGTCAGGTTGATGGTCGAGCCCTGGTGCAGGGTGTTCCACCACTTCACCGAGAAGTAGATGATCGGCACATTGACTACGCCCACCAGCGCGAGAATCGCCCCGGCCTTGTCGGCGCGGCGCGCGTCATCAATCGCCGCCTGCAGCGCGATGAAACCGATGTAGAGGAAAAACAGAATCAGCGCGGAGGTCAGCCGTGCATCCCACACCCACCAGGCGCCCCACATCGGCTTGCCCCAGAGCGCCCCTGTCCAAAGCGACAGGAAAGCCATCAGTGCGCCGGTCGGGGCGATTGCCTGCGCCAGCATGCCGGACAGCCGAGTGTTCAGCGCCAACCCCAGCCCCGCCCAGGTTGCCATGACGATGTAAAGGAACATCGACATCCACGCGGCCGGCACATGAATGAAGATGATGCGATAGCCCTCGCCCTGCTGAAAATCGGTGGGTGCGACAAAGAAGCTGATCCACAGACCGGGCAGGCCGAACGCGAGGGTAAGCACCCAGAACCACGGGATCATCTTGCCCGCGAGCGGATAGAAGCTCTGCGGGCTGGCGTATTTGAACCAGTGAATGAGTTTGTTATTCAAGGGCAATCCTCAAGGCGGCCGTGGCGGCCCACGGTGCAAAAAACGCCGCCAGCGCCAACAGTGCGGCCAGCAGCGACAAATGACCACCGGCGCCCAAGCCGGAGACGTGCGATTCTACCGCACCAGCGCCGAAGATCAGGGCCGGCACATACAGCGGCAGCACCAGCAGTGACAGCAGCACGCCGCCGCCGCGCACCCCCAGCGTCAGCGCCGCGCCGATGGCGCCAATCAGACTCAGCAGCGGCGTGCCCAACAACAACGCTACCACCAGTACGCCCAACGCACCGACGTCCAGGTCGAATTGAATGCCCAGCACCGGCGCCAGCAGTACCAGCGGCAGGCCGGTTGTGATCCAGTGGGCGGCAATCTTGCCCGTGACCAGCAATCCCAGCGGGGTGGGTGAGAGCACCATTTGTTCCAGCGTGCCGTCGGCATGGTCGGGCGCGAACAGCCTTGCCAGACCCAGCATGGTGGCCAGGAGCGCCGCGACCCAGATGATGCCGGGTGCGATTTTGCGCAGCAAGTCGGACTCCGGCCCGATACCCAGGGGAAACAGGCTCGCCACGATGATGAAGAAAAACAATGCCGTCAGTACCTCGCTCTTCCTGCGCATCGCCAGGAGCAGATCGCGGCGGATGATCGCGAGAATAGCGCCCCCCCCGAAGCCTTCGCTGTGCTCAGTCCTCCCCCCGGGGGGCAAAGAAACACGTGGGGCGGTCCGGCGTGTTTCTTTATTCATAGCTGCAACACCCTGCCGTTAGGCAGTGGCATGCTTTGGTGGCTGGTCAGGATCGCCATGCCGCCTGCCGCCAGATGACTCTCGATCAACCCCGAGAGCATGTCGACGGCTTTCACGTCCAGCGCGGTGAAGGGTTCGTCAAGAATCCACAGCGCGGCCTTTCTGACGGCCAGGCGCGCCAACAGTACTCGGCGTTTCTGCCCGGCGGAGAGAAAGCGCACCGCCAGATCCTCGCGTCCGCGAAGGCCAAAGCGCACCAGCGCCGCAAGCGCTGTTGCCTCATCGAGCGCCGCCCCGTCGAGTTGCGCGGCAAGCCTCAGGTTTTCAAGCGGCGTCAGATCTTCCTTCACGGCGCCATGGTGACCCAGGAAGAGCATGGCGCGCCGATAGTCCTCGGCAAGCACGGTGACGGGCTCGCCCTGCCAGCGCACCTCGCCTTCAGCGGGCGGAGACAGGGTGGCCAGAATGCGCAACAAGCTGGTCTTGCCCGCGCCATTCTCACCTTGCACATGCAGCCACTCGCCGGGCCCGACCGCAAGGTCGAGCCCGGCAAACAGGCGGCGTTCGCCGCGAACGCAAGAAAGGCCGGTGGCGGTCAGCATGGGGGGGCGAATTCTGCCTGATTGCAGCGATTTTGGCTTGAGGGGCGTCAAGTGTTTCAGAACTGCACGGGCTTGGCTAGCTAAAACAGGCCTGCCGAAACTGGATTTAAGGAACCTGCTTGACCATCTCCACTGGCAAGCGAGACATGAAATCGGCGACGGCCGCGATGTCATCATCAGTGTAGTTCTTGATGACGCCGATCATCTCCGGGTTGGCGTTACGCCGCTGGTTGTCGCGAATCAGCCGATTCTCCCGCAGCAGGTATCTGAAGTGTTGGCCCGAGACGCGCGGATAGAACTTGTCGGCGTTTCCTTCGCCACGCGCGCCATGGCAGACAGCGCAATCGGCCTGGTAAAGCCGCGCGCCGCGCGTTAGATCGTTGCCCGCCCCCTGCCCCTGGGTCGCCGGAACAGGCAGAGCTTGCAGATAGGCGGCAATATCG
>JAUXNZ010000249.1 GCA_030682595.1 Rhodocyclaceae bacterium
CGCCGCCGATACCGTAAGCGCCGCCGACCACGCCGATCACCAGTGCGATCGAAAGTACCGGGGTTGACCGCCATTTGCCGTCCGCAACAATCGTCGCTGTCGTATCCTCGGCACGCAGGCGTCGCTTCAGCAATAGCTTGACCGCCAGCGCCAGCAAAACCAGGCCGACAAAAAACTTGAAGTCGCGCGGATCCGGCAACCAATGCACGCGCAACCACCAACCCGCCAGCAAGCCCGGCAAGGTGCCGGCGGTGATCACCCAGGCGAGCGGCCAGTCCATGCGCTGCTCGTGCGCATAGCGCCAGACGCCGGCGGGGATGGCGACCAGGTTGAAGACCAGATTGGTCGCCGATACCGATGGCGCGACATAACCGAGCACGCTCATCTGGAATGGCAACAGCAGGAAGGCGCCCGATATCCCAACCATCGAAGTAAAGAGCGAGATGGCAAAAGCTACCAGCGGTGGCAGCCAGATGGGAACGAATACGCCTGATACTTCAAATAACATGGCCGGCAGGATGCCAGAGGACTATCGAAGGGCGCAGTTTAATCCCGGTGAGGGTGTTTTGGGTGCTTGTAACCTCATGTAACAATCCACTGTCCTGTTACGTGCGGATACAACCGGAACGTGGCGAATCGCATCCCGAGTGGTGAAATGACGCCCGCTATTGCAATGTCCGAAAAACAAATGTTCGAAACACAAATGTCCGAAACGCTACCGGCAAGGAAAATCACATGAGTCTGCTACGCGCGGAAAAACTCACCAAAACCTATCGCAGCGGCGACATCGAGGTTGCGGCGCTCAAAGGCGTCGATTTCAGCATCGAACCGGCCGCCTTTGTCGCTTTCGTTGGCCCCTCCGGCAGCGGCAAGAGCACCTTGCTGAACCTGATCGGCTGTCTCGATCATCCGACCAGCGGCACGCTCAAGGTGCTCGACACCGACATCGCCACGCTGGATCGCCGCGCCGCCGCGCGCTTTCGCGGCGAGCACATCGGTTTCGTCTTCCAGGACTTCAACCTGATTCCCGTGTTGACGGTCTTCGAAAACGTCGAGTATCCGCTGCGCATGGTGCAGCAGTGGCCGGCAGCCAAACGGCGCGATCAGGTGCTGCGGCTGCTCGACGCCGTCGGCATGGCCGATCAGGCGCACAAGCGACCCGACCAGATCTCCGGCGGCCAGAAACAGCGTGTCGCCGTTGCCCGCGCTCTGGTCAGCGACCCCAAGCTGGTGCTGGCCGACGAGCCCACCGCCAACCTCGACAGCGAGACCGCCCACCGTGTGCTGGAACTGATGAAAAAGATGCGCGACGAATTCAGGACCACCTTTGTCTTCTCCACCCACGACGCCCGGATCATGGGCGAGGCGGAAACGATATTTACACTCGAAGATGGTCGTCTGCTGAATGGAGGTTCACATGCTTGATATTCTCGGCATTGCCAGCCGCAATCTCCTGCGCTATGGCCGCCGCACCCTGCTGACCCTGCTGCTGATCGTCATCGGCATGGTCGCGGTGCTGCTGTTCATCGGTGTCGCCGGTTCCTTCAAATCCATGATGGTCGGCCAGATCACCGATTCGGTGCTCGGCCACGTCCAGGTGCATCGCAAGGGCTACGTTGCATCCATCGACAGTCTGCCGCTCAACATGAACATGCGGCCGAACATGCTCGCCAAAATCGAGAGCGAACTCGACGGCAATCCCGCCATCGCCGCCTGGTCGCCGCGCATTAAGTTCGGCGGCATGTTCAGCAACTTCGCCGAAACCACCAGCATCCGCATCAACGGCATCGACCCGGCGCGCGAAGCCACCACCGTGCCGCTCTTGTCCGGCCGCCTGCAGGAGGGCGACAAAAACGCGGCGCTGGTCGAGCGCGGCCAGATCGTCATTCCCTTGCTGCTAGCGCGCGGCATGAAGACCCAGCTGGGCGACACGGTCGTCGTCGTGGCCACCAACCGCGACGGCTCGGTGAATGGCAAAACCTTTGTCGTGCGCGGCATTCTCGAAAGCATCTCCGGTCCTGGCGGGCGCGATGGCTACATTCACATCGACGATGCGCGCGAAATCTTGCGCATGACTGAAGATCAGGTGAGCGAGATCGTCGTGCGGCTCAAGGACTTTTCGCAGCTCAACCGGGTTGGCGGCCAGATCAAGGCGGCGGTCGAGGGCCTGACGAACAAGGAAGGCAAGCCGATGCTGGAGGTGCATGAGTGGACCCAGCTTTCGCCCTTCGCCAACATCGCGAAGATGATCGACCTGATGACGCTGTTCATCAAGATCGTGCTGGTTTCGATTGTGCTGGTTTCCGTGATGAACGTGATGATCATGGCCGTGTATGAGCGCATCCGCGAGATCGGCACGATTGCCGCCATCGGCACGCCGCCGTCGCGCATCCTTGCGCTGTTCCTCGCCGAGGGGCTGATGCTGGGCGTTGCCGGCACGCTCGCCGGCATCGTCCTCAGCCTGGTGGGGATTTACGGCATCAATGTCTGGCAGCCGACCTTCGACTTCGGGATGCAGAAGGGTCTGGTGATGGCGCCCGCCATCGCCGCCGGCGACGTCCTGACCATCGCCGGTCTGGTGGTCGCCGTCGCCATCATCGCCAGCCTGCAGCCGGCCTGGAAAGCCTCGCGCATGGACCCGATCACTGCTCTAAGGCATGTCTGACATGAAAAAACTACTCGCCATCATTCTCTGCTGCCTCGCCCTGCCTGCCGTCGCCCTCGACGGCACGGAGATCCTGAAAAAAGTCGACCGCAACCTCGAACCCGAGTCCTACGAGATGATGCGGAAGCTCATCAATATCGAGCCGGACGGCAAGCGGAAGGAGTTCGTGCTGTATTCGGTGAAGAAGGGCAGCGACAAGGTCGTCGCCCTGTTCCTCGCGCCACAAAGCGACAAGGGCCGCGCGACTTTGCGCCTGGGCGACAACATGTGGCTCTACATCCCCGAAGTCGGCAAGCCGATCCGCATCACCAGCCTGCAATCGGTGACCGGCGGCGTCTTCAACAATGCCGACATCCTGCGCATCGACTATGCCGAGGAATACCAGGTCGAGTCGGTCGAGGACGATCAGGGCCAGCATCTGCTCAAGCTCAAGGCCAAAACCGGCGAGGTCGCCTACGACCGGCTGAAAATGTGGGTGGACAAGAAAGCGCTCTTGCCCGTCACCATCGAGTGCTACGCCGCCAGCGGCATGCTGATCAAGACCCTGCGCTTTGCGGACATCAAGGATTTCGGTGGCGGCATCAAGCGTCCCGCGACCCTGGAGACCGACAGCCCGCTGTATAAGGGTTACAAATCGGTGATGCTGTATGCGCAGATCAAGAAGCGCAGCTTCGCCGACGAGGTGTTCTCGCTCAACTATCTGCCGCGCGTCGAAGACTTACGCAAATGAAGTGGGGTTTGCTGATTGCCTGCATTCTGGCGGGCATCGCCCAGGCCGAGGAGTTCAGCTTCGATGCCACCGAATTCGACAAGAAGCCCGTCGAGTTCGGCGGTTACCTTGAGCTCAAACAGGAGCGGGCCTGGCTCAACCCCGACGGCGCCCTCTACAAGCTCAATTTCTACAACCGTGCCCCGCGCGACACGCTGGATCGCACAGCGGCGACGCTCAAGCTCGACGGCAAATTCACCCGCGACGATTTCATTTTCCGCTTGCGCGCCGATGCCGAAGTGCGCCGCGACGCGCTGATCGAGGAGCGCATCAACCGCTTCGACGAAGCCTATCTGTCCTGGAAACCCGACCCCGGCTTCACGCTCGATGTCGGCAAGCAGGCGCTGAAGTGGGGCAAGGGTTACGCCTGGAACCCCGTCGGCTTTGTCGAACGGCCGAAAGATGCCAACGATGTCGAACTGGCGCGCGAGGGTTTCACGATGGTCGCCGCCGATTTCATCCGCAATTTTGACGGCGATCTCAAGACCATCGCTTTCACGCCGGTTTTGCTGCCGGTCAGTTCGCAGATCAACAGCGACTTCGGCCAGTCGGACCATCTGAATGCCGCCGCCAAGCTCTATCTGCTCTATCGGGATACCGACATCGACTTCACCTGGCTGGGACGCGGCAGCCGCGCGCCGCGTTTCGGCGTCGATTTCTCGCGCAACCTGACGAGCGCGCTGGAGATTCACGGCGAGTGGGCGAAGATCCGCGATTTCGAACTGCGCAGCATTGCTCCGAGCGGTGCCGTCACCACCGAGCGCCGCAACGTGACGAGCTATTTGCTCGGCCTGCGCTACCTGACCGAGCAGGACACGACCTACATCCTGGAGTATTACCGCAATGGCACCGGCTATACGGAAACTCAGACGCAGGACTTCTATCGGCTGATCGACAACCTTCAGACCAACCCCTTGCTGCTGAATCCGGCCCGCCAGATCAGCCCGAGTTACGCCCGCGCCAACCCCGGAGAGCGCTATCTTTACTTGCGCGCCAGCCAGAAGGAACCCTTCGATATCGTCTATTTCACCCCGTCGATCACCCTGATCGGCAATCTCGACGACCGCAGTTATTCGCTGACGCCCGAACTGCTCTACACCGGCATCACCAACCTCGACCTGCGCCTGCGCGCCAGCTGGTTGTCGGGCAAGGCCGGCAGCGAATTCGGCGAGAAGCAGAACGCGCGGCGAGTGGAACTGGTGGCGCGTTACTACTTCTGAGCTTCCCGCAAAAGTCGGCGCTGGCGGATTGTTGGACGTCCCGCCCGCGCTAAAAGTCGGCGCTGGCGGGACGGCGAGTGTGCTGGGTTCAGCTTGACTTTTTACAGCATATCAATATCATCGGCGATATGAGTGTGTGGCGTGTTGTTTTGGATACAAATGTTCTGGTCGCCGCATCCCGCAGTCGACTCGGGGCTTCGTTTGTCCTGTTGCAGTGCTTGAGAAATGGTCAGTTCAAGGCGCTGGTGTCGGTGCCGCTCATGCTCGAATACGAAGCGGTGCTCAAACGACCTGAACAACTCCGCTTCAGCGGGCGTGACGCGGCCATGACCGATGCTTTTCTCGATGCCTTGTCGTTGTGCGTCGAACCAGTGCATTTGCATTACCTCTGGCGGCCGCAACTGCGTGACCCGGCCGACGAAATGGTGTTGGAAACCGCATTGAACGGTCGCGCCGACGCTTTGGTTACATTGAATGGCAGAGACTTCGCCGCCGCCGCGAATTTTCGACTGCCGGTGAAAACGCCCGGCGCATTTTTGCGGCAACTGCAAGAGGAGAAAACCTGATGGCCAACTATGCACTGCGTATTCCTGAATCGCTGTTTTCCTATGCTCGTCAGGTTGCCGAGGAAGAGCATGTATCGATGAACCAGTTTTTTGTCACGGCGATTGCCGAAAAGGTTTCCGCGTTGAAAACTGAAACCTATTTCCGTGAAAGGCAGGCGCGCGGCGATCTGACCAGCTTCGATGCGTGGCTGGCGGCCAGTCCGCAAGCAGCGCCGCTGGCGGGGGACGAATTACCTTAACTTTCATGGTCGATAGCGCCACCCCTGCCCATGAAATACGCCCGCGCCCCTCTCTCCCAGCCTCTCTCCCGCGAGGGGAGAGAGGAGGTAGGCAGCTTCCCTCTCCCCTCGCGGGAGAGGGATTGAGGGAGAGGGGGCTGTATTCGCTAACTGCCATGACCCTCCTGCACTGCGGCTCTTTCCGCCTTTCCCTGAATCGCCCGCTCATCATGGGCATCGTCAACCTGACGTCCGATTCGTTTTCGGGCGACGGGGTGGGTGGCGGTGCCGCCGCGGCCATCGCGCATGCGGCGGCGCAGCGCGATGCGGGGGCCGACCTGCTCGATCTGGGTGCGGAATCCTCGCGTCCCGGCGCGGCGCCCGTGCCGGCCGATGTCGAGATTGCCCGCCTGCTGCCCGTCCTGCATGTGGTGCGCGACTGGGGTCTGCCGATCTCGGTCGATACCGCCAAGCCGCAAGTGATGCGCGCGGCGATCGACGCCGGCGCCGCCATGATCAATGATATTCTGGCCTTGCAGGCGCCTGGCGCGCTGGATGTCGTCGCCGCCAGCGATGCGGCCGTCTGCCTGATGCACATGCAGGGCGAGCCGCGCACCATGCAGGCGCACCCGCACTACACAAATGTGACGCAAGAGGTCCGCGATTTCCTTGCCGCGCGCGTGGCGGCCTGCGCCGCAGTCGGCATTGCCCGCGAACGGCTGTTGATCGATCCCGGTTTTGGTTTCGGCAAGACGGTGGAGCACAATTACACGCTGCTACGCGAGTTGCAGCGTCTGGGGGAAGTGGGCGTGCCGGTTCTGGCCGGTCTGTCGCGCAAGTCGATGCTCGGTGCGGTTACCGGCCAGCCGAATGGTGTGGCGCGGGTCTATGCCAGTGTGGCGGCAGCGGTTTTGGCGGTGAGTCGGGGAGCGAAAATCGTGCGCGTGCATGATGTCGCGGCGACCCGGGATGCGCTGGCCGTATTTGCAGCCATGAATGTGGCGGCAACAGAAAAGGGAGCATAAGTTGGCAAGACAATATTTTGGTACTGATGGCATCCGCGGTCGGGTTGGCGAGTTGCCGATCACGCCCGACTTCGCCTTGCGGCTGGGGTTTGCCGCCGGAGAAACGCTGGTGGCGCACGCGCGGGCGCAGGGGCACGCGCGGGACGGCGAGCGTCCCGCCGTGTTGATCGGCAAGGACACGCGCATTTCCGGTTACATGCTGGAAGCCGCGCTGGAATCCGGCTTTGCCGCCGCCGGGGTCGACGTGATGCTGTGCGGCCCGCTGCCGACCCCCGCCGTGGCTTATCTGACGCGCGCCTTGCGGCTTGCCGCTGGGGTGGTGATCTCGGCCTCGCACAATCCCTTTGACGATAACGGCATCAAATTTTTCGGCGCCGGCGGCTACAAGTTGCCGGATGCGGTCGAAGAGGAAATCGAAGCGCGTCTGGCGCAGCCGATAGGCTGCCGGGATTCGGCACAATTAGGCAAGGCGCGCCGCGTGGATGACGCCGCCGGCCGCTACATCGAATTCTGCAAAAGCACCTTCCCGAACGAACTCGATTTGCGCGGGCTCAAGTTGGTGGTCGATTGCGCGCACGGTGCGGCCTATCACGTCGCCCCCAAGGTGTTTCACGAACTGGGCGCCGAGGTCGTGGCGGTCGGGGCCACGCCCGACGGTCTCAACATCAACGCCGGTGTCGGCGCCACGGCGCCCGCGCATCTCAAGGACCAGGTGGTCGAGCACCGCGCCGATCTCGGCATCGCGCTCGACGGCGACGCCGACCGCCTGCTGGTGGTCGATGCCAGTGGCCGGCTGTTCGACGGTGACGAACTGCTTTACGTCATCGCCCGTCATCAACAGGCGGGCCGGGGATTGAGCGGTTTGGTGGGTACCTTGATGAGCAACCTCGGCTTCGAGCAGGCGCTGGGCCGGCTGGATATCGGCTTCGCCCGCGCCAAGGTCGGCGACCGCTATGTGCTTGAACTGATGCAGGAAAAAGGCTGGACGCTGGGCGGCGAAAATTCCGGCCATGTCATCTGCCTGGACCGTCACACCACTGGCGACGGCATCGTCGCCGCCCTGCAGGTGCTGGCGGCTTTGCGCGAACGTGGTGAAACGCTGGCGGAAGCCTGCGCCGATCTGAGCATGTTCCCGCAAAAACTGATCAACGTGCGCCTCCCGGCGGGCTTTGACTGGCGCGCTGACAAAGGTATTCGCGGTGCGACGGAACAGGCGGAACGCATCCTCGATGGGGCCGGGCGGGTGCTGCTGCGCCCGTCAGGCACCGAGCCATTGTTGCGGGTGATGGTGGAAGGCAGCGATGGAGCGCTGGTGCTGGCGCAGGCCGAAGCGATCGCGGCCGCAGTGCGTCTGGCTGCCGGACAGGCATGAAACAACGCCGCTCACGGGTTAACGTGAAATACGCAATTTGACGCCAGGTAATCCCACGAGCGCAACGAACAAACTTTGATCCCCGCCCCGGGGCGGGGGCTGGGGGTGGGGGGGCATGGGAAGGGGCTGACTTTCATGATGCGGGGTGATGTCTCACGCATCATGAAAGTTAGCGCCGTCCTGCCAGCGCCGACTTTTATCCAAAAAAAAAGAGAGCCGAAACGGCATGGCCGCTGGGCTCTCTTTCCCGACCGGAGCTTGCGGGCTCCGGCCTGTGTGATGCGCTGATTGGCTAAATCAGCAACCGGCGGCCTTCTTGAAGGACTTGCTGGTGTTCTTGCCGTCCTTCATGTAACGGGCGCGGATCTCGTCGCCATTGACGATCTGCTTGGCCTTGAGTTTGTCAATGGTCAGGTCGTCGGTGATGAGGATGGTGACGGCTTCCTTGGTCTTGCCATCGGTGACGACGGCGGTGGCCGACTTGCCATCGGGGGCAATGGTGATGGCGCTCGCCGGGCCGAGCAGGCGGGCTTCGCCCTGCGCCGCGGCGTTGCCGGCGAAGGCCAGGGTGGAGACAGCCAGAACGGCCGAGAAGAGGATTGCGGACAGTTTGCTTTTCATGTGTAACTCCTTAAGTGGTTGGTTCGAGAATTGCCGGCGAGCAGTATAACTTCTGCACGCCGGGTCAAAGACTATGATCAGAACTTGACCTCAAAAGTTGCATAAATATCGGTAGCATTCTTCAGCGGCGTCGTGGTCATCATCTGACCATTAACGCTCGAGATGGCTACAGGTGCACCGACCCAGTTGTTGCTGCCGGTGTATTTGAAGTTGTAATACTTCGCGCCAAGGCGGAAGAAGGCGCGGGAGGCGTTGGAGGAAATCGCCATGCGATCCAGTTCCTGGATGACGTAAGCCTCATACACATCGCCGCGCGTGCCATACTTCGACGTCCAGACATCGTCGGCCGCCGGGGCGAAGGTGATCCAGTTCTTCGAACCCTTGTTGTACTCGAAGCCCAGTTTGGTCTTCGACGGCAGGTCATAGCGCATGCCGAGGGCGATGGCTGTGCCGGTCTTTTTGTTCGCTGCCTCGGGACCAGTTGACAAACTTCCCGTCAGTAATCCTAAAGGCATACGCCCACCCATCGCGAAGTTGTTATTTGGGTTGGTGCGGCTCAGGCCCCAGTCGGCGAAGACATGCAGGTCGCCGGAACCGACACCTTTGAAGGTGCTCATTGCGCCGATGCCGAACCAGTCGATGTCGCCGAGATTGGTCGTCGGTGCGGTGTTGCCGAAGGCGGTGTTATTCATTACCGGATTGTCAAAAATCTTCATGCCGCGGTTCCACTGCATCCAGACGCGCAGCGGGTCGGTGTCGATCGGCACGATGGCGATGCCAAGCATGGTGGTGTCCTTGATCGAGTTGCCCAACTGGCTGAAACCACTCTCGAAGCCGACGCCGTAGCAGATCTTGGCGTAAGCGCCGGGCAGGGCGTCGATTTCCGGTGCATAGCCGAGCGTCATACCGTCGAAGGCATAATCGACCAGCAGGCCGGGCGTGCCGCCATTGCCGGGGCGCGGGTTGTTGGTGCGCAGGTTGTTCGGGGCCCCGCCGGTGGAGGGACGACGACCGACCGAGAACCACATGTCCATGTCGGCGATGTTGCTCCAGGTGGCGTAGACGCGGTCGACGTTCAGTCGGCTGTCGGAAGGCACATGGCTGACCGTGCCATCGA
>JAUXNZ010000250.1 GCA_030682595.1 Rhodocyclaceae bacterium
GCCTGGTCAAATCACCCAAGCTGTATTTCTGCGATACCGGACTCGCAGCGGCGCTGATGAACATACAAGGCGTGACTCACATGGCGATTCACCCCACCCGTCCGGCGCTGTTTGAAAACCTGATTGTCATCGAATACCTGAAACGCCGTTACAACGCCGGGCTGGCCAGCAACCTGTTTTTCTGGCGCGACAATATCGGCCACGAAGTCGATCTGCTACTCGACGAAGGCGAAACCCTGCGCCCGATCGAAGTCAAATCCGGACAAACGATCGACAGCGAACATTTTGCTGGTTTGCGAACCTGGCAACGCTACGCAGGGGTGGCGGCCGGCCCAGCGGCGCTCGTCTATGCCGGTGACGATGGATACACCCGCGGCGGAATCCAGGTCGTGCCCTGGAATGCATCATTCCCCGCCGCGCCATGAAACGGCAAACCGGCTTCGGCAAGTTCGAATTCGCCGTGGTGCTGGCCATCTTCGGCGTGCTGGCCACCCTCCTGCTCGGCCGCCTGGTCGCCCTCGAACAGGCCACCGAACAACTGGAAGTCGAACTCACCGTGCGCCACATCAACACCGGCATCAAGCTCGCCGTGGCCGACGCCATCATGCGCGGCGAAGAAGTGCGCATCGCGGAACTGATTGACGAAAATCCGCTGAATTTTCTCGCCCCGCAAGTCGGCGCTGGCGGGACGGCGCAGCCGGACGCCGCCACCATGGGGACGTCACAGCCGGCCGCCGCCAACCTAGGGACGGCGCCAGCTTTGACTGGCTGGCGCTACGACAAGGCAAGCCGCACCTTGAACTACCGCACGCGCCAGCCGGAAGCCTTCGACGGCCGCGAGCAGCTCGCCTGGCGCTACATCAGCCACACCGACGAACTTGGCCGCGGCGCTGGTTTACGGCTCGAAGCGCTCAAGTAAGGGACAATCGCGCCGTTGATCATCACCACACTTTAGCCAGACATTATGCTAACTTGCCGCCCATGAAACACGCCAGCCGCCTCGACCAAGGCTTCACGCTGATCGAACTGATCATCGTCATCACCATCATCGCCATTCTGGCGGCCGTGGCCTTGCCGCGCCTGATCGACGCCCAGCGCGATGCGCGCATCGCCAAGGCCAACGCCATTTATGGCTCGATCCGCTCCGCTTCCGCCTTGGCGCGGGCACGTTGCGAGCTTGACCTCGCCGCGGTCGCCGCCACCCTGCCCGCCGCCAACTGCCAGGCGGCCATCCCGCGGGTCAATATGGACGGCCTGGCCATCGAGATCGTCAACCGCTACCCAGCCGCCACCGCTGCCGGCATCGATGCCGCCGCCGACCTGAATCTCACGGCAGACGGCCTGACTGCAAGCGCTTGCGGCAGCGCCCGCTGTTTCGACATCGCCGGCGGCACCGTGCCGAATTGCCGCATCAGCTACGAACCCGCCACTCTGGTTGGCACCCTCATTACCGCGCCCGTGATTTCGGTCACCACCACGGGCTGCTGAACCACACTACATTCGTTCGATTTTTGACTTATCTCATGGAGGTAGCAAGCAATGAAACATAGCCGCATGCAACAGGGTTTTACACTGATCGAGCTGGTAGTTGTGATTGTGATTTTGGGAATATTGGCGGCTACGGCGTTGCCGAAATTCATAGATTTGAGCAGCGAGGCCAAGACTGCTGCCGTTAAAGGCGTAGCTGGGGGTCTTTCGTCTGCTGGGGCCATAAATTATGGCGGTTACAAAGCGACTAATGGCGGCAAAGGCTTTAACGTTACCGGGGCTAGCAATGCGGCTGTTTGCGTAGCGGCGACTGCTACTGGCATCATGCAAGGTGGATTGCCTTCCGGCTTCACCATCGCAGCGGGCACAACTGCACTTGCATCTGGAGTTGCCTATTGCAAGGTTTGTACTGAAGTTGATGGTACTGCTGGTGCGTGCGGAGCAACTGATTTGCCGATGGTTGATGATGTCCCAGTCCCGCTAACAAGTTAACGGGAAAATGGGGAAAATGGGGGACAGACCACGGTTTTCTGAAAACTGAAAGTCGGCCCTGATAGCACGGCGGCCCGGGAACAATCCCGGGCCGTTTTTCTTTCTGTTCGCGGTGCTACACTTGTTCGGTTACCTGTTGAACCGATGCACCTGCCGCCATGCGCCTGACAGCTGAACAAAAGAACACGATCCGCCGCATCACTCGCGAAGAGGCCGGTGCCGATGCCGACGTCTGTCTTTTCGGTTCGCGTCTTGACGATACTGCACGCGGCGGAGATGTTGATCTGCTGGTGCAAGCATCGCGCCCCATCGACAATCCCGCGCTGTTTTCCGCGCGCCTCTCCGCGCGCCTGATGCGCGCCATGGGTGGGCGTCGCGTGGATGTGTTGCTGTCCGCGCCCAATCTGCTAACCCTGCCGATTCATGTGCTTGCCGCAGCGGAGGGGATGCGGCTGTGACACCGGGGAACCGTGCCCGTCTACGCTTTCTTGCCCGGGTGATCGGCAAGGAATGTCGCCATCTGGAAACGACTGACCTGCGGCTTTTTGCCACGCCCTTCACTACTGAACGGGCCAGTTCCTTGGCGGACGATGCCGATCTGGCCGAGCGTGTCGAGGCCTTTGTCGGGCGCTTCGGCCGTTTACAGGACACGCTGGCCGATAAACTCTTGCCCACGCTGCTTGCGGCACTGGCCGAGCCGACGGGTGCCCAGCTCGACAATCTTGATCGCGCGGAACGGCTGGGATGGATCGAGTCGACGGACCAATGGATGACCATGCGCCAATTGCGCAACCAGATGGTTCACGAATACATGGAAGACATGGCCCTGCTGTCCAGCGCGCTCCAGTCCGGACATGACTTTGTGCCGACGCTGCTAAACGCTGCCCATGCGATGCTGGAACAGTTGAAGTCCAGGGATTGGCTTTAACCAGGGTGATAGCGGGGGCCTGCGCTATGAAAACGGCGCCCGGCGCGGCTTCGGCTAGAATTTCGGCATGAAACGCCGCCTGCTCATCCCTGTCCTTTTCGTCGCCATCCTCTCCGGCGGTTATGCCGCCTATCAATACTTTGTCGCGCCGTCCGACAACCCGGCCTACAAGTTCGCGGCCGTCGAGCGCGGCCCGATCACGGCGTCGGTGTCCGCCTCCGGCACGCTCAGCCCGGTGGTGTCGGTACAGGTCAGCTCGCAGATATCGGGGCAGATTCGCGAAATATTGGTCGATTACAACAGCGCGGTGAAGGACGGCCAACTGCTCGCGCAACTGGCGCCGGAAACTTATGAACACCGCGTGCGGCAGGCAGAGGCCGACCTTGAAGCGGCGCGCGCCACGGTGGCGGTGCAGCAGGCCGAGTTGTATCGCGCCAAGATAAATCTGTTGGATGCCGAGCGCGATTACACGCGCAAGAAAACCCTGGTGGACAAGAATTTCATTTCGCCGGCCGAACTCGACAAGGCGCAGACCCTGCTCGAAGCCGCGCGCGCCACGGTGCGCGTGGTCGAAGCGCAGGCGCAAAACAGCGCGGCACTGGTCAAGCAGCGCAACGCGCAACTCGGACAGGCCCGGGTCGACCTCGGTCGCACCGAGATTCGCGCCCCGGCCGATGGCATCGTCATCAAGCGCAGCATCGAACCGGGGCAGACCGTGGCGGCGAGTTTGCAGGCACCCGAAATGTTTGTCATTGCCAGGAACCTTGCCGACATGCGGGTTGAAACCGCCATCGACGAGGCCGACGTCGGCCGTTTGAAAGTCGGTCAGGAGGCCACGTTTTCTGTCGATGCTTTCCCTGGCAAACGCTTCAAGGGCGCCGTCACCCAGGTGCGGAAGTCGGCGCAGGTGGTGTCGAATGTCGTCTCCTACACGGTCATCATCGACGCGGCGAACCCCGAGCTGATTTTGCTGCCGGGCATGACGGCGAATGTGCGGATCATCACCGCCCAGAAGGACAGCGTGCTGAAAATCGCCAACGCCGCGCTGCGCTTTCGTCCGCCCGCTGATGAAAAGTCGGCGCGTGGTTTGCCAAATGAGGCACGGCAGCCGGGCAGCAGCGGCATGGGTAAGGGCGGCGGCAGGACAGGCGGCGCGGGCAAGCTGTGGATACTCGGCGCGGATGGCAAGCCGACGGCCATCGAGGTCAAGACCGGCATCAACGACGGCAAGGACACCGAGCTGCTCGATGGCGACCTGACCGAGGGCCGCGAAGTCATCATCGGCACCACGGTGGCCGAGAAACCCAAGCTGGCGGCACCGCGACTGTTCTGAGCGCTGGATGAATGCGCCACTGATCCGCACCAGCAACCTCGCCAAGGACTATCTGCTCGGCGACACGCGGGTGCCGGCCTTGCAGGGGGTGTCGCTGGAAATCGCGCACGGCGAATTTGTCGCCGTGATGGGTCCGTCCGGCTCGGGCAAGTCCACCTTCATGAACCTGCTGGGTTGCCTCGACCATCCCAGCGGCGGCGAATACTGGCTCGATGGCGAGGCCGTCTCACGCCTGTCCGACGATGCGCTGGCGGGATTGCGCAACCGGCGCATCGGCTTCATCTTTCAGCATTTCAATCTGTTGCCGCGCACCTCGGCGCTGGACAATGTCGCCTTGCCCCTGCTCTATCGCGGCCTGGCGCTGGCCGAGCGTCAGGCACGCGCCGCGCAGCGACTCGCCCAGGTGGGCTTGAGCGAACGCATCGACCATCACCCGGCGCAGCTTTCGGGGGGGCAGCAGCAGCGCGTCGCCATCGCCCGCGCGCTGGTCGGCGACCCGGCGCTGGTGCTGGCCGACGAGCCGACCGGCGCACTCGATTCGAAGACCGGCATCGAGATCATGGCGCTCCTGCAATCGCTCAATCGCGACGGCATCACCGTGGTGCTGGTGACCCACGAACGCGACATCGCCGCCCATGCCAGTCGCATCATCAGCTTTCGCGACGGCCGCGTGGTCGATGATCGAAAGAATGAATGCCGTGACGCCAGCGCTGACTGTGCAGCCTTGCCGACATGAATTTCTACGCCACCTTGCTGATCGCCCTCAAAGCGCTGCGCGTCAATTTGTTGCGCTCGATGCTCACCATGCTCGGCATCATCATCGGCGTGGCGGCGGTGATTGTCATGAACGCGGTCGGCAGCGGCGCGCAGGAGAAAGTCGAGTCGCAGATCAAAAGCCTGGGGTCGAATCTCCTCATGGTTTTTTCGGCTTCCACCTCCCAGGGTGGCGCGCGCGCCGCGGCCGGCGCCACCCACACCATCAGCGAGGACGATGCCTACGCCATCGCCCGCGAGTTGCCCGAATACCTCGTCGGCACCGCGCCCACCTTGCGCGGCAGCGGCCAGGTGGTCGCCGGCAACAGCAACTGGTCGACAACATTTTTTGGCGTCACGCCCGATTATTTCGACGTGCGCGAATGGTCACTGGCCGAAGGCCGGGCTTTCGAGCCGGCGGAAATCAACGGCGCGGCGAAGGTCGCGGTCATCGGCCAGACGGTCGCCACCAGCCTGTTCGGCGACGCAAGTCCGCTCGACCAGGTGATCCGCATCCGCAGCGTGCCGCTCACCGTGATCGGCGTGCTGGCCAGCAAGGGCCAGAACCTGTCCGGCACCGATCAGGACGACGTCATCCTGATGCCGATCACCACCGCCCGGAACCGCGTCATGGGCGCCACGGCGCTGGCCAAGTCGCGGTCGGTCGGCTCGATCAGCATCAAGGCACGTGATGGCGTCGACCTCAAGGTCGCCGAGGAGAAAGTGCGCGATCTGCTGCGCCAGCGACACCGCCTGCAACCCGGCCAGGACGACGACTTCACCCTGCGCAACATGACCGAGATGCTGCAGGCGCGCGAGGAATCTTCACGCGTGATGGCGATTCTGCTGGCCGCCGTCGCCTCGGTTTCGCTGCTGGTCGGCGGCATCGGCATCATGAACATCATGCTCGTCTCGGTCACCGAGCGCACGCGCGAAATCGGCCTGCGCCGCGCGGTGGGCGCCAAATCGGGCGACATCCTGCGGCAATTCCTTATCGAGGCGATCACGCTCTCGCTGATCGGCGGTCTGATCGGCGTGCTGCTGGGCAGCCTGGGCGCGCAATTGATCGGCGAGTTCGCCGGTTGGCCCATCAAGCTGTCGCCCTTCGCCACGGCGCTGGCGGTGAGTTTCGCCGCCGCCATCGGGATATTCTTCGGTTACTATCCGGCACGGCAGGCCGCGCGCCTGTCGCCCATTGAAGCGCTACGCCACGAGTGACCCCCATGGCCGAAGAAATCGAACTCAAGCTCGCCCTGCCCGAAGATGCGCAACGCAATTTCCTGCGTCATCCCCTCCTCCAGCAGGCCGCTCGCAAGCAGTCCTACCGGCTGACCAACCTGTATTACGACACCCCGGCGCGCGAACTACGCCAGCGCGGCATCGCCTTGCGGCTGCGCGAACATGGCGGGTTCTGGCTGCAATCCGTCAAGTGCGCCGGCCAGCGCGCCGGCGGCATATCGGCCCGTCCGGAATGGGAAACGCCCTACGCCGGGCATTTCGACTTCGCCGCCATCGACGACCCGGCGGTGCGCGACTGGCTTTCCCGGCCGAAGCTGCTGGCGCGGATCGCCCCCGTCTTCGAAACCAATTTCCAGCGCACCGCCTGGACTTTCGAACTGCCCCGCGGCACGCGCGTCGAACTCGCCCTCGACCGCGGCTGGATCGTCGCCAACGGCCAGCGCCAGGCAATCTCGGAAATCGAGATCGAACTCCTCGCGGGCGAAGCCATGCAGTTGTTCGTCATGGCGCAGACCCTCGCCCAGCGCATCCCGCTCGCCCCCGCGCCGCAGTCGAAGGCCGATCGCGGCTACCGCCTGTGGCAGCAGCTCCCCGCCGCGCCCGTCAAGGCCGCGCCGATTCCGCTGGCGGCCAGCGCAGCGCCGGCGGACGCCTTCCGCGCCATTGCGCTGGCCTGCCTCGACCACCTGCAGCAAAACCATCTGGGCGCCCTGGCCTGCGACAGCGCCGACCCCGAATACATCCACCAGATGCGCATCAGTACGCGCCGCTTGCGTGCGGCGCTGCGACTGTTCGGACCACAACTGCCCGACGGCCTCGCCGCGGCACTCTTGCCGCCGCTCTCCGAACTGATGGCGGTGCTCGGTCCGGCCCGCGATCTCGACGTATTGCTCGCCGAGATCGCCGCGCCGGTGCTGACCGCGCTCCCCGACGAACCGCGCCTCGCCGCGCTGGTCGGCATCATCACCGAACGGCGCTTCGTCGCCCGGCAAGAAGCCATGCGCTTCATGCGCTCGCCGCGCTACGGCGGCATCGTCTTGCAGGCGCTGGCGATTTTGCACGCGCAACCAGAAACCGTAAAAGTCGGCGCTGGCGGGACGGCGATCAGCCGGACCGCCGCCAACTTGGGGACGGCGACCAGCCGACACGCCGCCAACTTGGGGACGGCGCTGCCGGACGCCGCGTTAATGGGGGCGACGCAGACATTGATTGAATTCGCGCAGAACCGCCTGCGCCGCCTGCGCAAGAAGGTGCTGGCACTCGCCGGAGAAACACGCGTCGACAATCCGTCATCCCTTCACGCGCTGCGCATCGACATCAAGCGTCTGCGTTACGCGCTCGAATTCTTTACCCCGCTGGCATCACCCAAAGCCCTGCGGCGCATGCTCTTGCACCTGACTCGCCTGCAAGACGCCCTGGGGCAGATCAACGACCTCGCCAGTGCCGGCGAACTGCTGATGAGCTGTGCCGACGATGATCCCCGCCTGCGCGAAGCCGTCACGCTGATCGGCGGCTGGCATGGCCCGCGTCACCATAAATTGCTGAAAGCCGTGCCGGCCGGACTCAAGCAACTGGGCCGCTTGCGCCTGCCCAAGCTAACCGCCGCGTAAATGCGCCGGGCAAAACTGAATACGGAGGAAATGCAGCAATGGAACTGATCCTGTGGCGTCACGCGGAAGCCGAAGACGGCGGCCTCGACAAGTCCGATGCGGACCGCCGCCTCACCGCGCGCGGCGAAAAACAGGCGCGTGACATGGCCAAATGGCTGAAGCCACGGCTGCCGAAAAAACTGAAAATCCTCGTCAGCCCGGCCACGCGCACCCAGCAGACCGCGCACGCCCTGGCCATGCCCTTCGAGATCGAACCCGGCATCGCCACCGGCGCCGACGTCGATGACCTCATCGCCGCCGCCAGCCTCTCGGCCAGCGGCGCGGCGGCCTATCCCGGCGCGGTCATCCTGGTCGGCCACCAACCCACGCTCGGCCAGCTCGCCGCCCGGCTGCTCACCGGCGTCGATGCCGACTGGAGCATCAAGAAAGGCGCCATCTGGTGGTTTTCCCGACAAAGCCGCGCCGACGGCGATCAGGCCATGTTGCGGGCAGTGATGAATCCGGAGATGTTGCGCTGAACTGGCCATCTCAATGGAATGCGCCCGATTCATCCGGGCGAGGTGTTACGCGAAGACTACCTCAAGCCGTGTAAAACACGGCGCAGCAATCGGGATAGGGGCAGTCAGGATATCTGGCCGAGCCCCTCCCACACCACCCGGCATGCGGGTCCGCACCGGGCGGTTCGAGAAGTTGAGGTCATGAGAGTCGGGGCACGCCGAGTTTGTCGAAGTAGGCGATGGTGAGCACCCGGTTGAGTTCTCCCATGCTGTTTCGCCACCAGCAGCGGGCGTTTCCCGCCACACGCTTGGCCACATGCTCGGCTGCGCCCAGGTTGATCAGTTCCCGGTAGATCGTGCTACCTCGCTTCCATTGCTTGAGCTGGATCGCCCGTAGCCGGTGCCGCAACCATTCGTCCAGCGTTTGCCAGACGCGTGGCGTTTGCGCCAGCCCAAAGTAGGCTTCCCATCCCTTCAGATAAGGTTTCAGCTTGTCGATGACCTCCGCCATGCTGCGTCCGCCCGAGCGCCGGGTCAGTTGCCTCACCCGTTGCTTGAACGTCGCCATCGGCTTGTCGGCCACCCTGCGCTTCACCCCCTCCTTGGCAAACCAGAAGCTGTAGCCCAGAAACTTCCTTCCCTTCACACCTGCCACCGCGCTCTTGGCTTCATTGACCTTGAGCCGCAGTTTGGCGTAGCACTTGCGTAGTAGCGCCATCACCCGCTCGCCTGCCTTCCGACTGCGTACATAGACGTTGCAGTCGTCGGCGTAGCGCGCAAAGCAATGGCCGTGCTTCTCCAGTACCTTATCCACTTCATCCAGCATCACATTCGCCAGCAACGGACTCAGCGGCCCGCCTTGCGGCGTGCCTTGATACCGCTCCAGCACTACGCCATCGCTCATGATGCCGCTGTTGAGATACGCCCGTATCAGCCGGATGATCCCGACGTCGTCGATGCGTTTCCATAGGCGGTCAATGAGGATGTCGTGATTGACGCGATCAAAGAATTTCTCCAGATCGACATCGACCACCATCCGCCGACCGGACTGGATGTAGCCCTGCGCCGCAAGGATTGCGTCGTGGGCTCGCCGCCCCGGCCGGAAGCCGTAGCTGTGTTCGCTAAAGGTGGGGTCAAGTATCGGTTGCAGCATTTGCAGCAGCGCTTGCTGGATCAGCCGATCCGTGACCGTCGGGATGCCAAGCTCGCGCTCGCCGCCGTCCGGCTTCGGGATCGTTACCCGTCGTACCGGACTGGGCCGGTACGTCCCCCGCAGTAGTTGGTCGCGTATCGTCGGCCACGCCGTGACTAGGTGATGGGCGGTCTGTTCTATGTCCAGACCATCCACCCCTGCCGCCCCTTTGTTGGCTTTGACTCGTTTCCACGCTTGCCGCAGGTTCTCTCTCGCCAGGACGGCTTGCAGCAGCCCTGACCCTGTGCTCTCGATGTCCCGTCGCGGGTTGCTCGCTTCGTCGCTGACAGGATCACGCCCGGCTTCACCGTGCGCTCCACCCACCCGCTCTGCTTTTGCAGACTTCTGACGCATTGCGTTCAACATCAACATGGTCTCGAACACTTCTCCTCGTTCGGCCCTTCGCCCCTTACCGGCAGCTACTACGGCCTCTGCTGACTTCTCGCTCCGTGTTTCCACGTCGGCCTTTCAGCCATGAGGCGAGATCTCCCCGGGTAAGAACGCACTCCTTCACTGCACAACCGCCGGATTTACGCCGCTCCGCCTTGATCACGAAAGCTTCGCGGAGCTTTGCCCGCTCGCCCTGCTCGGCAGCGCCTTCTATCCGGTTCTTGTCCATCGGCTCGCAGTTTCGCTCCACGCTTCCTCCCCACACTCGGTCACCCTCATGCAGTTGCGCTTCGCTTCGTTCGCCGTGATCAATTCGCGGTGGGACTTGCACCCACAAGAGTGCGCCCAGCATGGGCGCACCAGAAAAAAAGCCGACGCATTGCGCCGGCTTTTTGTTGGTGCGATGAAACAATCAGGCCGTCTTGCGGCGGCGCATGGCGCCCAAACCGGCGAGACCGATGCCCAGCAGGGCCAGCGATGCGGGTTCGGGCACGGGATTGGAAGGAACCACCGCGCCGTTGCGCACATTGAAAATGTACTGGCCGGCAATATTGGAATTGAGCGATCCGGAGATCAGTGCGTTGGGGCCGCCGTCAAGAAAGGCACCGTTGACACCCGAACCCGCGAATTCAAGGTCAACGACGTCGCCGTTTGTATAGCCTACCCGAGCCGAATTGCCGCCCAGGCCGCCGGAG
>JAUXNZ010000252.1 GCA_030682595.1 Rhodocyclaceae bacterium
GCTGCGAGTCTCAAGGCGGCTGGTCACTCTGTTGGCGCTGGCACACCTGTTGGCGATTGTCGCGATCCTGCCCTTGATGTTGGCGTGGCCGCTGCGTCTGGCCATGATCGGCCTGGTGGCGGTTTCGCTGGTTTATTTCCTCGGCAGGCAGCTACGGCTGTCCATAACCGCCTTGCATTTGGGTGCACTCGGCGAACTTGAAATCGAAACAAAAGTCGGCGCTGGCGGATGGTTTGGACGTCCCGCCGAAGCGCCAAAAGTCGGCGCTGGCGAGACGGCGGCGATCCTGCCGCAGACCACGGTGCTGTCGAGTGTAATCGTGTTGCGCTTGCGCAAGAGTGGCCAACTGCTGACGCTCCCCTTGTTGCCGGACAGTACCGGCGCGACGGCGTATCGCCAGTTATGTCTGTGGCTGAAGTGGCGCGCCAAATTGGGCTAGATAAAAACAAAATGGAAAATCTGCAAAAGAGCATTGAAAACCAGCGCGAGGCCTTGCGCGAACTGTTGTCCGAACCGCTGGGACGTTTGGCGAACCAGTGCGCCGCGGCCTGGGGTGATCGGCAGCGGCTCAATACCGAGCTGGCTGGCGCACTGGGCAATCTGTCTTATTGCAAACATCTTTATGTCATGGACGCGAATTACCGGCAGGTCAGCGACAACGTCGGCCATGACGGGCTGCTGGCGTGCCATGGCCGCGACCGCACCGGACGTCCGTATGTGAGCGGCATCGGCCCCGCGGTGCCGTTGGTGCTCTCGCAAGCCTATATGAGCCTCGAAGAGCATCGCCCGTCGCTCACGGCGGTGCAGGTCGTGCAGGACGGTGCTGGCCAGTTGTTGGGCTACATCGGCGCCTATTTCGGCTTGCGCGATCTGCCGCTGACGCGTGAGTTGTATGAGGAACCGCGCAAGTGGCAGCAACTCAAGGGTGATCCATCAATCCGCGATACGGTGTTTCATCAGTTGCGCAGCGAAAGCCTCATGGACCGGCAAATCGATACGGCACTGGGCATGGTGGCGGAGCTGATGGTCTACCACGGGGTATTCCATGTGATGCTGCACTTTTCGAGCAGTCGCGCGGTGATCTGGCTGTTCAGCGACCCGTTCCGCTACCGCTTGCTCAGCATTGACATGCTGGTCGATCCGAATATGTGCCTGGCTTACCCGCGCATCCCTTATCCCGCCGATGCGCTGATTCCCATGGACAAGGTGCGGACGGTGCTCGAACGCTTCAAGGATCTGCGCCAGATGGATGACATGTTCTATCTGCGCTCGGGCACCCTGAACATTTTCAACGGGATCGTCGGTCTGACCTTCTCATGCGATGGCTCGCACTATGTTCCCTACGAGGAATTCCTCGACAAGGGGCAGGACTTCTGGGTGGGGGAGTAAACGCCCGCCCCCCTTTGTGCGCCGTTGGCGCATCCCTCGCCTTGCTCGGGACCGCTGCTGCGCAGCGTCCTGCGGCCGGTGGCCTGGTGCCCCGCTCGCGGGGGGTTCTTATCGGCTCGCTGCGCTCGTCTGTTACGGGGCGCATCGATTAGCTGCGGAGCAGATTGCGGCTGGCGCCGCGTGCCGTCTCGCCTTGGGGCGGCCCGGCGGCGAGACTGCTGGGTGCTTACATTAAATCTTTGGTTTGAGCACGGTGTTACGCGCCCGGGCCAGCGTGTCCGGGTAGTCACGGCTGAAATGCAGGCCGCGGCTTTCTTTGCGCTTCAAGGCGCATGCGACGATCAGATGGGCGGTTTGTACGAGGTTGCGCAGTTCGATCAGATCGTTGCTGACGCGGAAGTTCGAGTAGAACTCGCCGATTTCCTTTTCGAGCAAGCGGATGCGGTGGCGTGCGCGCTCCAGGCGTTTGTTGGTGCGCACGATGCCGACATAGTCCCACATGAAACGCCGCAACTCGTCCCAGTTGTGCGCAATGACGATTTCCTCGTCGGCGTCGGTGACACGGCTTTCATCCCAGCGTGGCAGTTTGGGCAATTGGGCGGGTTTTTGCGCAAGGATGTCGGCGGCGGCGGCGGCGCTGAACACCACGCATTCCAGCAAGGAGTTGCTGGCCAGCCGGTTGGCGCCATGCAGGCCGGTGCAGGCGGCTTCGCCCAGTGCATACAGGCCGGGAACATCGGTGCGCGCCGCCAGGTCGACGACGATGCCGCCGCAGGTGTAGTGCGCCGCCGGTACAACAGGAATCGGCTGGCGGGCGATGTCGATGCCCAGTTCAAGACAGCGCGCGTAAATGTTGGGGAAGTGGGCGCGCATGAAGCTTTCACCCTTGTGTGTCATGTCGAGGTAAACGCAATCGAGGCCGTGCCGCTTCATTTCGTAGTCGATGGCCCGCGCGACGATGTCGCGCGGTGCGAGCTCGGCGCGCTCGTCGTGGGCGAGCATGAAGCGGGTGCCGTCCGGCAGGCGCAAGATGCCACCCTCGCCGCGCATCGCCTCGGTAATCAGGAATGACTTGGCATGTGGATGATGGAGGCAAGTCGGATGAAACTGGATGAACTCCATATTTGCCACCCGGCAGCCAGCGCGCCAGGCCATGGCGATGCCATCGCCGGTCGCTGTATCCGGGTTACTGGTGTACAGGTAGGACTTGCCGGCACCGCCGCTGGCGATCACCGTATTGGGGGCGCCAAGCGTCAGGACGCGTTCATTGTCGATGTCCAGCACATAGGCGCCCCAGCAGCGCTGGGTTTTGCGGCCGAGTTTGGCGCCGGTGATCAGGTCGACAACGATATGCCGCTCCAGCACGGTGATGTTGGGATGCTGGCGAACTTTCTGGCTGAGCGTTTGTTGTACGGAGGCGCCCGTGGCATCGGCGACATGGATAACCCGTCGAGCACTGTGGCCGCCCTCGCGGGTCAGGTGGTAGCCGGTGTCGCTGCGGGTAAAGGGTACGCCCTGTTCGATCAGCCAGTCGATGGCGGTGTGCCCACGCTCGACAACAAAGCGTGTGGCGACCGGGTCGCACAGGCCGGCCCCGGCTGTGAGGGTGTCCTGAATATGTGATTCGACCGAGTCGGTGCCATCCAGCACGGCGGCAATGCCGCCTTGTGCCTGGTTGGTTGCGGAGTCATCAATCATCCGCTTGGTGACAAGCACTACCCGATGCGTGTCGGCAAGCCGCAAAGCCAGCGACTGCCCGGCCAGGCCGCTGCCAATCACGATCACATCGAAGCTTCGCAAAAACTCAACTTTAGGCATGATGCGGTTGAATATAGCATGGGGTCTTGTCTGCCAGAGGCCTTTGCCAAGCGGGGTAAGGAACTATTTTGTGCTGATCTGGTCACTGGCTGCAGCGGTATGGTTTGTCAAACGGAAGGCAAGGGTCATGGCGGATCGCGTGGAGAAAATTGGGGCGTCAGACGCCGATGGGGTGTCGGCTATACTGGCACGCTTCCTATTTCTGATGGAAAAACCGCATAGCCATGGGAGAGCGCGAAGCAGACTGGGTGCTGGTCGAACGGGTGCAATCCGGCGACCAGGAAGCCTTCGGCCTGTTGGTCAGCAAATACCAGCGCAAACTCTTGCGGCTGGTGATGCGTTTCGTGCGCGATGCCGCCGAGGCGGAGGATGTGACTCAGGAGGCCTTCATCAAGGCGTACCGGGCGCTGCCAGGTTTTCGTGGCGAGAGCGCCTTTTATACTTGGCTGTACCGCATCGGGGTCAATGCCGCGAAAAATTGGCTGGTGGCGCGCGGCCGGCGCATGTCAACGGTGAGCGAGATCGCCGATGACGAAGCGACGGACATCAACGATGGCGGTTTGTTGCGCGATGACGCGACGCCAGAACAGCTGTTGATGTCGAAGCAGATTGGAGAAACGGTGAATGCGGCGATGGACGCCCTGCCCGAGGATTTGCGGACGGCCATCGCGTTGCGCGAAATTGAAGGTATGTCATACGAGGAGATCGCCCAAGTGATGGATTGTCCGATCGGTACGGTGCGTTCGCGGATTTTTCGCGCGCGCGACGCGATCGCGGCGCGGCTGCGGCCCTTGCTGGATACGGAGTCCGATCGGAGATGGTGACATCGCTTGCTCTGAAAGTGGAGAAAATGTTATGAACTTGCAACAACAGGAACTGTCCGCCTTGCTTGATGGTGAACTCGAGCCCCACGAAGTGCGGCCTACGTTGACGGCGGCTGTGCGAGAACCTGAATTACGCGGGAACTGGCTGGCCTATGTGCTGATTGGCGATCAGTTGCGTCAGGAACGCACGGGGGCGCGTGATTTGACGGCCGGTGTGATGGCGAAAATTCGCGCGGAGCCCGTGGTGCTTGCGCCGCGTAACCTGCAACTGGCCAGGCGCCGTAACCCCATGCTGGCGCTGGCCGCTTCGGCGGCGGGCGTGGCGGTCGTCGGCTGGCTGGCTCTGGCGGACAACGCGCAGTTGTCCCCCCCGGGGAATCTTTTGGCCGCCGCCGCTCCCGCCAACATGGCGAGCGCGGTTGTCACCGTCCAAATTAACACGGCGGGCGCGGCTAGCGCCGTCCCGCCAGCGCCGACTTTTGAGGTAGCCGCGCGCGGCGACATGAGCGAATATTTGCTGGCGCACCACACGCAATCTGCCACATTCCGGTTGGGTGACAATGCCGGCCATGTCCGCACCGTGACCATGACCGGCGGCTCCGTGCTTCCATGAAGCCAGGTTTGCTTGTCTGGCTTGGACTTGCGGCGAGCCTGTTTGGCTCGCCCGTCCTGGCTCAGACGGCGCTGGGCCAGCAGGAAGCCCTGCAATGGCTGCAAAGGGTTGCCGGTGCGGCGCAGACACTCAGCTACAGCGGCACCTTCGTTTATCGCAATGGCAGCCAGAGCGAGACTTCGCGTGTCGTGCATGTCGTCAGCGCGGGCAACCGGCTGGAAAAACTGGAGGTGCTCGACGGCAGTCCGCGCGAGATTATTCGGTACAACGACGAAGTCAAATGCTATCTCCCTGAAAGCCGCCTGGTGATTATCGAGCAGCGCGGCACCCGCCGGGCTTTCCCGGCGCTGATGCCGGCCAGCCTGGCCGGACTGGGCGAGCATTACGTGATTCGCCAGGGCGCGCGCGCGCGCATTGCTGATTATGACACCCAGATCATTCGTCTGGAGCCGCGCGATGCCTGGCGTTATGGCCGCCAGTTCTGGGTCGATCGCAAATCCGGTTTGCTGCTCAAGGCGGAATTGTTTGACGATGGCGGTGCAGCGCTGGAATCGCTGGCGTTTACTGAATTGCGCATTGGCGAGCCGACCAGTCCGGATGCCCTGAAGTCGAATTTTGCCGGCAGCGCCAGCGCGAAAGAGCCGTGGCAGGTGCGGCAGTCCAAAACGCGCGACATGCGCGACGATGCGCAATGGCTATTTCGCGTTGACTTGCCCGGTTTTCGCCGTCAGGCAGCGATGCGCCGCAGCATCGAGCAAGGTGCCGGCAAGGACGCCCAGGAGGTGCTGCATTGGGTGTTCTCCGATGGTCTGGCGGCGGTTTCGGTCTTTATCAATTCCCTGCCGCCACAGGCCGACCCGCTTGACCCGAGTGTGCACTCGCTCGGCGCCATCAGCGTCGTCAAGCGCGTCATTCATGGTCATCAGATCGTGGTGATGGGTGATGTCCCCCCGGTGGCGGTCAAGCGTTTTGCCGAAGGCATCGAGTTGCGCAAATGAACGCGACCGATGGCGTGGTGGTGCGTCTCGACGGCGATCATGCCTGGGTGCGCGCGGTAGGGGCGGGCAGCGCCTGCGGAGCGTGCGAGCGCCAGGGCGGGTGTCAGAGTTCGGGCATGGGTTCTGTGCTCGATGGTGTGCTGGGCCGTGGGCAGGCGACGCAACTGTTGCGCCTGCCCAATACCATTCATGCCCGGGTTGGCGATGCGGTGGTGGTTTGTGCGGCCGAGGGGGCGGTGTTCTCCGCCGTCTGGCTGGCTTATGGCATTCCGCTGCTGCTGGCGCTGGCGGGTGCCATTGTGGGGAAGCTGCTAACGGGCAGCGAACTGGCTGCCGTGGCGGGAATGCTGGCCGGTTTGTGCGGAGGCTATCTCATCATGCGGCGCCACGGACTGGGCAGTCTTGATTCCGATCGAGCGGAACCTATATTGTCGATCAACTTCAAACGTATCCAAGGAGGCTGAGGTCATGCTGAAACGATTGCTGCTCACCGTCTGGCTGTTGCTGATGGCCAGCCTGAGTTTCGCCCAGGTGCGCGAGTTGCCGGATTTTGCCGACCTGGCCGAAAAACAGGCGGCGGCGGTGGTGAATATCAGCACCACGCAGACCATTCAGACGAATCGCGGCCCGCGCGCCGGCCCGCAGTTCCCGTTTGACGAAGATGATCCGGCCTTCGAGCTGTTCCGTCGCTTCGCGCCAAAAATGTTCCCGCCGGGTCATCCGGCGGTGCCGCGCGAATTCGAGAACAAGTCGCTGGGATCAGGGTTCATCATCAGCCCGGATGGTTACATTCTGACCAATGCGCATGTCGTCGATGGCGCCGATGAAGTGTTGGTCAAACTGACCGATAAGCGCGAATTCAAGGCCAAGGTTATCGGCACGGACAAGCGTACCGATGTCGCCCTGATCAGGATCAAGGCCAATGGACTGCCGACAGTGCGGCTGGGCGATCCCGCCCGCTTGAGGGTCGGCGAATGGGTGGTGGCGATCGGTTCGCCCTTTGGTTTTGACAGCACGGTCACGGCGGGCATCGTCAGCGCCAAGGGGCGCTCCTTGCCGCAGGAGAATTTCGTCCCCTTCATCCAGACCGACGTCGCCATCAATCCGGGCAATTCCGGCGGGCCGCTCTTCAACATGAGCGGCGAAGTGGTGGGCATCAACTCGCAGATTTACAGTCGTTCGGGCGGCTACCAGGGTATCGCCTTCGCCATTCCGATCGATGTGGCGATGGAGGTGCAGTCGCAATTGCGCGCGTCGGGCAAGGTCAGTCGCGGCCGGATCGGCGTGATGATTCAGGAAGTGACCCGCGAACTGGCGGATTCGTTCGGTTTGAGCAAGCCGCAGGGCGCGCTGGTCGCCACAGTCGAAAAGGGCGGCCCCGCCGACAAGGCGGGTCTGGAGGCGGGCGATGTCATCCTGCGTTTCAACGACAAGCCCGTGGTCCAGTCGAGCGACTTGCCCCGCGTGGTGGGCAACACCAAGCCCGGCAGCAAGGCAACGCTGCAAATCTGGCGCGCCGGCGCCAGCCGGGACTTGAGCCTGACCGTCGGTGAAATGCCGGATGAGCCAGTCGCCGGTCGTGGCAGTCGCCGGGGCAAGCCCGCCGAGCCGGCGCCCGCCAATCGTCTGGGTCTGGTATTGATTGAACCCAGCGCCGAGCAGCGGCGTCAGTTGGGCATTCGTCATGGCTTGATCATCGAGGAAGTGCGCGAGAGCAGTCGCGCCGACCTGCGTCAGGGTGACGTGATTCTTGCCCTGATCCAGCGGGGGGCGCAGACCGAAATTCGCACGGTGGAGCAGTTCAACAGCCTGCTGGCGAAAACCGATAAGGGCGGCAATCTGACCCTGCTGGTGCGGCGTGGCGACATGCAGACCTTTGTTACGATCAAGGGGGCTGAGTAATTAAGCCCCTGCTGACACTGTATGGCAGGCCTTACTGCCATCTGTGCGATGACATGCTCGCCGCGCTGGAGGCCACGCGCGGCGAGTTCGATTTCGCCGTCGAGGTGGTGGATGTCGACGCGCATCCGGAGTGGGTCGAACGTTACGACCAACTGGTGCCGGTGCTGACGCTGGCCGGCGAGGAAATCTGCCACTATTTTCTCGACTTGGAACGGTTGCGCACCGTGTTGCGTCAGGCCGGCGCCGATCACTGATGGATAACCTGATCTACTGGGTCGGCATGGCGGCCGTTGCGGTCACGGCGTTGACCGGCGTGATGGACGCCGGTCGCAAGAACATGGATCTGGTTGGCGTCGTCATCGTCGGTATTACCACGGCACTGGGCGGTGGCACACTGCGCGATCTGCTGCTTGATCGTCAGGTGTTCTGGCTGGGGGATGAGACCTACCTGGTGGTCGCCATGACAACCACCCTGCTGAGTTTTGTGCTGGTGCGCAGCCTGCGGTTGCCGTCACGGCTATTCCTGATTCCCGATGCCTTCGGGCTGGCGCTGTTTACGATTCTCGGCACGCAGATAGCCTTGCAATGGCAGGCGCCCTGGCTGGCCGCAAGCTTGCTCGGGGTGATGACCGGCGTGTTCGGTGGCGTATTGCGTGACGTGCTGTGCAACGATGTTCCGCTGATCTTCATGCGTGGCGAACTCTATGCGACAGCTTCCTTGGCGGGAGCGCTGGCGCTGATCGGCTTGCAGGCGCTGGACGTTTCTCCTGTTCTGGCTGCCTGGGGCGGCATGGTGATCGTTCTGGCCGTGCGCCTGCTGGCCATTGCCTTCCATATCACCGTGCCGACCTATACCGCCAGGCAATAGTTTCCCTTGTGATTCCCTGCGGCAAGACAGTCGTCAGTCGCGGTGGCACGGTATAATCCGCGCCCTTTCGAAAGACAACTCCAGCCTGTCGCGGCCCGCCTATTGGTCAATATGGACCACATCAGAAACTTCTCCATCATCGCCCACATCGACCACGGCAAATCGACGCTGGCGGATCGCATCATCCAGCGTTGCGGCGGCCTGACGGATCGTGAAATGGCCGAGCAGGTTCTCGACTCGATGGACATCGAGCGCGAGCGCGGCATCACCATCAAGGCGCAGACGGCGTCGCTCAGTTACCAAGCCCGCGACGGCAAGCGCTACAACATGAACCTGATCGACACC
>JAUXNZ010000257.1 GCA_030682595.1 Rhodocyclaceae bacterium
CGGTGATGGACGGCCCGCAACGCGTGGTGTTCGACGAGGCGGAGAATCGCCTGCATGCCCAGAAGGGCGTGCTGCTATGGGCGCTGGGGCAGGGCTGAGTTCGCCCCCGAGCGAGAGGCGCTTTGCCAATCGCCCCGACAGGCCCATGTAGGGGCACATGAAAGCCCTCACCCGCCGCGCGGCCTTGCAGGCCGCCGCCCTCGCCGCAGCCGCGCGCTGGGCAGTGCTGGTCAGCCAGGAAGCGTAATGCCGGCCGCCAATTTCGATCCCGTCACCCAGGCGCAGATTCTCGACCAGATCCATGAGTCGGTGATCACCATGGATCTGGACGGCTATATCACCGGCTGGAATCGGGGTGCCGAGCGGCTGTTCGGCTATAGCCGCGACGAGGCCGTGGGCCAGCACATCCTGTTTTTGTACGCCGATCCGGACGCCGGGGACGACAGCGAAGGTTTCCGCGACACCTTCCTCGAACATGGCGGGCGCGAGATGGAGGTGCGCCGCCGCCACAAGTCGGGTGAAATATTCTGGGCCAGCCTGCAACTGTCCCTGCTGAAGGACGACAGCGGCCAACCCAGCGGACTGATCGGCTATCTGTCGGACATCACGGCGCGCATCGAGGCCGAAAAGACCATGCGCCTGCAGGCGCGCATCTTCGAGAACAGCGAGGAAAGCATCCTCATTACCGACATTGACCGGCGCATTCTCTCGGTCAATCCGGCCTTCTGCAAAATAACGGGCTACGCGGAAAACGAAGTGCTTGGCCAGACGCAGGAGTTCCTGCGCTCCGCCAAACATCCGACCAGCTTTTACGAAGACATCTGGGCGCATGTCGATCGGGAAGGCAACTGGCAGGGCGAGGTCTGGAGCCGGCGCAAGAATGGCGAGGATTTTCCCGGCTGGGCCTCGATCAGCCTGGTGAGGAATCGCGACGGCCAGATCAGCCATTACTTCTCGATGTTTACCGACATCACGGAGCGCAAACGCGCCGAAGAGCGCATTCATTATCTGGCTTATTACGATGACCTGACCGGCCTGCCGAACCGCTCGTTGCTCAACAAGCTAATTGACCAGGCGCTCGTCGAGGCGCGCCGCAATCGCCTGCACGGCGCTGTCCTGTTCATCGACCTGAATCGCTTCAAGCCGATCAATGACTCGCTCGGGCACGACGTTGGCGACCGCCTGCTCAAGCAGGTCGCCGAGCGCCTGCGCGATGCCGTGCGCGCCGAGGACGTGGTGGCGCGCATGGGCGGCGACGAGTTCGTGGTCGGACTGTTCGACATCACCCGGCGCGAGCACGCAGCGGTCGTCGCCCAGAAGCTGCTGGCCGCGCTCGATCCGCCCTTCTGGGTGGAAGAACACGAACTCAAGGCCGGCGCCTCCATCGGCATCAGCATCTATCCGCGCGACGGCTTCGACACCGAATCCCTGCTGCGCATGGCCGACATCGCCATGTATCGCGCCAAGCAATCCGGGCAGGACAGCTACGCCTTCTACAGCCACGAGATGAACCGGCGCGCGCTCGACCGGCTGAAAATAGAGTCCGGCCTGCGGCGCGGCATCGACCGCAACGAACTGTTCCTGCACTATCAGCCCAAGGTCGACATCCAGAGTGGCCGCATCGTCGGCGCCGAGGCGCTGGTGCGCTGGAACCACCCGGAGCGAGGCCTGGTGCCGCCGGGCGATTTCATTCCCGTTGCCGAGGAGTCGGGCCTGATCGTGCGCCTGTCAGCCTGGGTTCTCGATGCGGCCCTGCGCCAGGCGCACGACTGGCACGCCGCCGGTTGCGCGCCGCTCAAGGTCGCCGTCAACCTCTCGGCCCGCGATTTCTCGCCCGGTCTCGCCGCGCGGGTGGCGGCGCTGCTCGCCAGCCACGGCGTGCCGCCCAGCTGGCTCGAGCTGGAGATCACCGAAGGCATGCTCACCCACGGCAACCGCGAGGTGATCACCCTGATGGATGAAGTCGCGGCGCTCGGCGTCAGCCTCTCGCTGGACGATTTCGGCACCGGTTATTCGAGCCTGTCCTATCTCAAGCGCTTCCCCATCGACACGCTGAAGATCGACCGCTCCTTTGTCACCGGCATTCCCGACGACAGTAACGACTGCGCCATCGCCGGCGCCATCGTCAGCATGGCGCAGCGCCTCGGCCACCGTGTCATCGCCGAAGGGGTCGAGACAGCCGAGCAACTCGCTTTCCTCAAGAGCCTGGGCTGCCAGGAAATGCAGGGCTATTACTTCTCGGCGCCCGTGGCGGCGGAAGAATTCACGGCCATGCTGAAAGAGGGCAAGGCGCTAATCTGACGCCATCCCGCCAGCGCCGACTTTCAAACCTGCAACCCTGCCCTGGCAGTCTCGCCGCCGGGCCGCCCCAAGGCGAGACGACACGCGCCACCAGGCGCAACCCGCACCGCTGCTAATGGATGCGCCACGTAATAAGCGAGCGCAGCGAGCAACGGTCACCTCCCCCGCGAGGGGGAGGCTGGGAGGGGGAGGGCCTTGACTATGCGCGCCAACGCCTCGTCGAGCAGCGCGCGTGGCGTGCCGAAGTTGAGCCGCACAAATCGGGCGTAGGCGCTGCCCGGGCCGAAGTCGATGCCATCCGACAGGCCCACGCCGGCCTTTTCGAAAAATGCCGCCGGGCGCTCGATGCCCAGGTCGCGGCAGTCGATCCAGGCGAGAAAGGTCGCCTCGATGCGCGTCATCGACAGGCCGGGCAAGCCATTGATGACCTGCTCGACCCGCGCCGCGTTGCCGCGCAGGGTGTCGAGCAGGCTCGCCCGCCAGGCGCCGCCGTGCCGGTAAGCCGCCTCGCAGGCGGCCAGCCCCAGCACATTGACATGCGGGACGATGCCATGCGCGGCGGCGCGGCAGGCGCGCCGCAATTTCTGGTCCGGGATGATCGCGTAGGCACAGCCGAGACCGGCGATATTGAAAGCCTTGGACGGCGCCATCAGGGTAATCGTGCGCGCGGCAATTTCCGGCGACAGCGTGGCAAAGGGACGATGCCGTCCCGTCAGGGTCAGGTCGCAGTGGATCTCGTCCGAGCACACCACCAGGTCGTGTTTTTCCGCGAGGGCGGCGAGTTGCCACAGTTCGTCCTCGCGCCAGGCACGGCCGACCGGGTTGTGCGGATGGCATAACAGGAACAGCCGCGCCGCCTTCATCAGCGTATCC
>JAUXNZ010000114.1 GCA_030682595.1 Rhodocyclaceae bacterium
CGCGCCGTTCTCGCCTTGCACATGCAACCACTCACCCGGCCCGACCGCAAGATCGAGCCCGGCAAACAGGCGGCGTTCGCCGCGAACGCAGGAAAGGCCAGTGGCGGTCAGCATGGGGGGCGAATTCTGCCTGATTGCAGCGATTTTGGCTTGACGGGCGTCAAGTGTTTCAGAACTGCACGGGCTTGGCTAGCTAAAAAAACAGGCCTGCCGAAACTAGCTCTAAGGAACCTGCTTGACCATCTCCACTGGCAAGCGAGACATGAAATCGGCGACGGCCGCGATGTCATCATCAGTGTAGTTCTTGATGGCGCCGATCATCTCCGGGTTGGCGTTACGCCGCTTGTTGTCGCGAATCAGCTGATTCTCCCGTAGCAGGTATTTGAAGTGTTGGCCGGAGACGCGCGGATAGAACTTGTCGGCGTCTCCTTCACCATGCGCGCCATGGCAGACAGCGCAATCGGCCCGGTAAAGCCGCGCGCCGCGCGCCAGGTCGTTGCCCGCCCCCTGCCCCTGAGTCGCCGGAACAGGCAGGGCTTGCAGATAGGCGGCAATATCGGCAATCTCCTGTATCGAAATAACCTGATGGTCAGCAAAGGGCAGCATCTTCGGATTGCTGCGCCGACCCGTGCGCACATCCGTCAGTTGCTTGATCAACACGCTTGCATGTTGCCCCGCGAGGCGTGGGTAGCTGCCATCCGTGCGACCAAGCGCGCCGACACGATGGCAGCCCTGGCAGATGACAAAAGCCTCCGCGCCACGCCCGGCGTCACCATGCAGTCCGAGCACCGCGGTTTTTTCTGGATAGGCGGCGTTCCAGTCCGTCCGCGACGCATCCGCCCCGGCGATGGCAAGCGAGCAAGCCAGCGTCGCGATCGGTAGTCCAAGCCAATGTCGAGTCACCCTATTCTCCTGTCACAGCCCGGCGATATATTCCGCCACCGCCTTGATTTCATCGGCCGTCAGGCGCTTGCCAACCGTGGTCATCAGGGGGTCGGTGGCGCGGCGACCACTCTTGTAATCGTTGAGCTGTTTCAGCGTGTAGGCCTGATGCTGTCCCGCCAGTCGCGGGAAGCGAGCATTGCCCTGGCCGTCGGATTGATGACACCCGGTGCAGGCCGGCACGCCGCTGTCGGTGTTGCCGTCCTCGTAAAGTGCCTTGCCCTTGGCCGCCAGCTTCGAATCATTCACCTTGCCGGGAGCCGGTTTCAGCTTGCCGTAGTAGCCGGCGAGCTTGGAGAAATCGTTCGGATCGATGCCGGCGACGATGGCCGACATGGTTTCTTCGCGGCGCTTGCCCGAGGCAAAGGCCTTGAGCTGGCGCATCAGGTATTCCTGATCCATGCCGGCGAGTTTGGGATAGCGGGGATCGGTGCTGTTGCCGTCCGCGCCGTGGCAGGCCGCGCAGACGGTCTTGACGGTTTCCTGCGCATCCGCCGCGGAGGGCGATGCCTGCAACAACAGGGCGGCGCAGGCTAGCACGCCGAGCAAGTCGCGCGGTCCGGTCATTTGGGCGAGTCAGCAAAGTACCCGTTCATGCGTTCATTGAAGCACGCCGGCAGTTTCAAATGGTTTGATTTACATCAAGTCATTTTGGAGTCGATTGGCGCTATAAACAACCTTACTATTAATCAGCTTAACCCGGAGAACACAATGACCTACAAATTCCTGCCCCGTACACTTATGATCACCCTCGCTTCCGCCGGTCTGGCGTTGTCCGTGCCTGCCGCCGCACAGGTCGACGAAGACGCGGCGAAGCTGTTGTTCAAGCAGAACGAATGCGGCAAATGCCATCACCCGTCCCAGAACAAGAAAGGGCCGTCGCTGAAGAAGACTGCGAAGGAATACAAGGGCAAGGCCAATGCCGAGGCCGAGGTCTTGAAGCACCTGACCACGCCGAAGAAGGTCAAGCTGGACGACGGCTCGGAAGAGGATCACAAGATCGTCGACAGCAAGGATCAGAAGGCGCTCTCCAACCTCGCCAAGTGGATCCTGTCGCACTGATGCGGGAAGCAGTTTGAGCAGCGGGCGGCAGCCTTCGGGCTGCCGCCCGCGCGTGTTTCCTCCGGCCGCTAACAAGATCAAGCCAGAAAGGCCGGAGCCGTGGTTTTTCCAAGGGGATGTTCATGAAAATGCCGCAGCGTCTGTTCCGTTCGGTTTTTGCCCTGCTCTGCTTTTCTGTCGCGTTCGCCGGTGCGGCCGTCGCCAAGAGTGATGCAGGCACGCCAGTCGCCAAGCTCGACAAGGCATCCTGCCTGAAGTGCCACGAGAACAAGCACGACAAGATCAAGGTACCGATCGTCATTGACGGCGAAGAGGACGATCGGGAACTGCGCCAGATCGACACGCGGAAGTACGCCAAGAGCGTGCACAGCAATCTGCAATGCGTGGATTGCCACAGGGACATCGTCGACAGCCAGAAGAACCACCAGCTGGACAAGTCAGCAGCCAAAGCCGACTGCATCACTTGTCACCAGGATTTGTGGGCCAAGGCGCGGCAGGCAGGCAAGGACAAGCCCCGCCTTGAACTGGTATTCAAGAACATCGAGGCCTACAAGAACTCCTTCCACGCCAGGGAGAACAAGGACATTCCCGGCACGCCGCTCGCCAAGTGCGACGACTGCCACAGTTCGCACGAGTTCGACGTGCCGCCCAAGGGCAGCGAGCGGCGCACGGCGTGGCACAAGTCGATTCCCGAAACCTGCGGCACCCGGTGCCATGAAGACCAGCTCGAGATTTACGCCACCTCGGTCCATGGCGAGGAGGTCATCGACAAGGGCAACATCAAGGCGGCTGTGTGTACCGACTGCCACAGCGCCCACAGCGTCACCGGTACGTCGAGCGACGCCTACAAGCTGGCGAACGTCCAGTCCTGCGGCAATTGCCACAAGGAGGAAATCGCCAGCTTCCGCGACACCTACCACGGCAAGGTCAGTACACTCGGCTGGGCGTATACCGCACGCTGCGTCAGCTGCCACGACAGCCACGGCATCAAGGCCGTGGAGGATCCCAAGTCCAAGGTGCACCCGAACAACCGGCTGAAGACCTGCCAGAGCTGTCACGACGGCAAGAAGCTGCCCCTGGCGACCGAAGGCTTCGCCACCTTCGCGCCGCACGCCAACGCACACGACTTCGCCAGGTATCCGCAGATGTATGTCGTGACCAAGTTCATGATCTGGCTGCTGATCGGCGTGTTCGCCTTCTTCTGGTTGCATTCCGCCCTCTGGTACTACCGCGAATGGCGCGAGCGCAAACTGTTCAAGACCGAGGCGCATGTGCGTACCGAAGGTCTTGACCTGCCCGCCGGCAAACACTTCGAGCGCTTCGCCCTGGGCTGGCGTATCGGCCACCTGATATTCGCGATTACGACCATGGCCCTGGTGCTGACCGGCACGACCGCCCTGTTCGCCGACAGCGCCTGGGCGCCGGCGGTGGCGAAGGCCTTCGGCGGCCCGCAGGTGCTCGGCTACATCCACCGCATCGCCGCCGCGATCTTCATCGGCATCTTCTTCATCCACTTCATCTACGTGATGCAGAAGCTGTTGCGCGACAAGGACTTCACGTGGTTCGGCCCGGATTCGCTGGTGCCGAACTGGAAGGACCTCGACGACATGATCGGCATGTTCAGGTGGTTCTTCGGCAAGGGACCGAAGCCGCAGTTCGACCGCTGGACCTACTTCGAGAAGTTCGACTACTGGGCGGTGTTCTGGGGCGTCAGCGTGATCGGCATGAGCGGCCTGATGCTCGCCTTCCCGCACATCACCGCACAGTATCTGCCGGGCTGGGTGTTCAACGTCGCGACGGTGGTGCATGGCGAGGAAGCCTTCCTCGCGGCGGTCTTCCTCTTCACGGTGCACTTCTTCAACAACCACTTCCGGCCGAACAAGCTGCCGCCGCCCGACGTGGTGATGTTCACCGGCACGCAGTCGCTCGAAGAGTTCCGCCACGAACACCCGGCGCAGTACCAGCGCCTGGTCGAGTCCGGCGAGCTGCAGAAGCGCCTCGTCGATGCGCCGTCCCGCCAAGTGCATGTCGGTTCGGTGATTCTCGGCCTCACCCTGATTGCCATTGGCCTGACGCTCCTGGTGATGGTGATCAATGGCATGCTTGGCAAGATCGTTGGAGGGTAGCGCCGTACCTTTTGACCAGGAGAAATGGCCGCGCCATGCGCGGCCATTTCTTTTTCTTGATGCGCATCAAAGATTTCCCCGGGTGAAATCGTTAACATGAAAAACAATACCCTTTATCTTGTTAAGGTTTTTAGGGAGAGATCAAGGGGTATGTCATGGAAGCAAGCAATTGCGGCTACAAAGGTAAAGGGATGCGTAGGCAGCCCTCATGAAGCTGGATGTTCGGAAAATTGGAGGCAAAAATGGGAACGAGCAGATTGAAGCGGGGGTTTGTCAGTATCGTGGCGCTATGCGCCGTAGCGGTATTCGGCATGTCGGGGGCCATGGCCCAGAAACCCGATCCGGCCTATGCAAAACAGCAGGATGCGACCCTCGGTCAGGTCAAGGGTGCTTTGCCGGCATCGGCCAAGACCAAAATCAAGTTTGTCGATGTCGGCAATTGCTATGGCTGCCACAAGGACATCAAAGAGTTCCACATGGGCAGCAAGCACGCCGATGTGAATTGTGCCTACTGCCACACTGGCGCCGATGATCACCTGAAGCGGGAAGGCAAGCCGGTGGCGCCGACACAAGCCTCGATCAGTACTCGCACCGATCACCATGCCTGCGGCACCTGCCACCAGGAGCAGCTCAACACCTTCGCGACGATGAACTACGACTCGCACGCGAAAGTCGAAAAAGCCCAGCCGCGTAGTGTTTCGCCGATGTTCGACAAGCTGATGCAGCCCCACGGCTTCACGCGCGAACACGCCGAGCCGCGCAGTCACGTGTTCATGACACTTGATCACCTGATCGTGGATCGCGCTTATGGCGGCCGCTTCCAGCTCAAGGACTGGACCTACATCTCCGACGCCAAGAGTGCCGTGTCCGACCTGTGGAACGTGATGCTGGTCGACAAAGAGCCCGCCAACGGCGACCAGAAGGCCTTCATGCCGCAGGTGGCCACCGCCGCCAACCCGGTCTGCATGAACTGCAAATCCTTCGACAACATCCTGAAGTGGAAGTACATGGGCGATCCGGATCCGAAGGCGAAGTGGAGCCGCGTTTCCAAGCCGGTCGAGTTCGCGCGCGACATCACCCATGCGCTGAACTGCTTCATGTGTCATGACCCGCACTCGTCCGCCCCGCGCGTGGCGCGCGACGGTCTGATCCAGGCGGTGGTCGATCGCGGCGAGGGCACCTACCCGTACGACAAGGCCAAGAGCGAAAAGAACCCGATGAAGAAGGTCACCTTCCGCGACGGTTTCCGCGCCATCGGTCTGCTGTCCAAGCCTGACTCGAACCTGATGTGCGCCCAGTGCCACGTCGAATACAACTGCAACCCCGGTTTCGAGCCGAATGCCGGTCCGGACGGCAAGGACAAGCCGGTCACCATGGCCGACCAGCGCACCAACCTCTTCCAATGGACGAACGTCTTCGATTACAACAAAAAGATGGTCGAGAAGTTCGGCAACTTCAAGGACTTCCGTCATGCCATCACCGGTGCCGCGCTGTCGAAGATTCAGCACCCGGAAGCCGAGACCTTCTGGATGTCAAAGCATGAGCGCGAAGGCGTCGAGTGTAAGGACTGCCACATGAAGAAGATCGAGAAGAACGGCAAGACCTTCACGGATCACCAGCAGCAGTCGCCGCGCAAGATGCTCAAGGAAACCTGCGTGAAGTGCCACGGCGAGATGACCGAGGAGAACGCCAAGTACCAGATCGATGCGATCCAGGCTTATACGCGCGGCAAGATCGTCAAGGCCGAGTTCTGGCTGGCCCAGTTGATCGACACCTTCGTGCGTGCCTACGACGCCGGCGTGCCGCGCAACTCCGAGGCGGTCAAGCTTGCGCAGAA
>JAUXNZ010000275.1 GCA_030682595.1 Rhodocyclaceae bacterium
GACTACTGCTTTCGCCAAGGAAACACTGCCGATCAGCCTTGAGGAGGAGATGCGCCATTCCTACCTCGATTACGCCATGAGCGTGATTGTCGGGCGGGCGTTGCCAGATGCCCGCGATGGCCTGAAGCCGGTGCATCGCCGCGTGTTGTTCGCCATGCACGAACTGAACAACGACTGGAACAGGGCTTACAAGAAGTCGGCCCGGATCGTCGGTGACGTCATCGGTAAGTATCACCCGCATGGCGATACGGCGGTCTATGACACGATCGTGCGCATGGCGCAGCACTTTTCACTGCGCTACATGCTGGTCGATGGCCAGGGTAACTTCGGCTCGGTGGATGGCGACAATGCGGCGGCGATGCGTTACACCGAGATACGCATGGCCCGCATCGGCCACGAACTGCTGGCCGACATCGAGAAGGAAACCGTCGATTTCGGCCCGAACTATGACGGCGCGGAGAAAGAGCCGCTGGTCATGCCGGCACGCATCCCGAATCTGCTGATCAACGGCAGCGCCGGCATCGCCGTCGGCATGGCGACCAATATCCCGCCGCACAACCTGAATGAGGTGATCGACGGCTGCCTGGCGCAGCTCGACGACCCGGCGATCGACATCGAGGAACTCATCAAGATCATCCCGGCGCCGGATTTTCCGACCGCCGGCCTGATCTACGGCGTTTCCGGCGTGCGCGACGGCTATCTGACCGGCCGCGGCCGGGTCATCATGCGCGCCCGCACCCACTTTGAAGACCTGACGCGCAGCGGCAGGCAGGCCATCATCGTTGACGAGCTGCCCTACCAGGTCAACAAGAAGACCCTGCAGGAAAAGATTGCCGAGCTGGTCAACGAGAAGAAGATCGAAGGCATTGCCCATATCCAGGACGAGTCGGACAAGTCCGGCATGCGCCTGGTGATCGAGTTGAAAAAGGGCGAAGTACCCGAGGTGGTGCTCAACAACCTCTACAAGCAGACGCAGTTGCAGGACACTTTCGGCATGAACATGGTGGCGCTGGTCGATGGCCGCCCGCAATTGCTCAACCTCAAGCAACTGCTCGAATGTTTCCTCTCGCATCGTCGCGAGGTGGTGACACGGCGCACGGCCTTCGAATTGCGCAAGGCGCGCGATCGCGGCCACATCCTCGAAGGTCTGGCGGTGGCGTTGTCCAACGTCGACGAAATCATTGCGCTGATCAAGGCGGCGCCGACGCCGGCCGATGCCAAGCGCGAACTGATGGCGCGCACCTGGCGCTCGGAGCTGGTCGAGGAAATGCTGTTGCGTGCCGCTGCCGAGGCATCGCGTCCGGAAGGTCTGGCGCCTGAATTCGGCCTGTCCCGGCGCGGCTATCTGCTGTCCGACATACAGGCGCAGGCGATTCTCGAACTGCGCTTGCAGCGCCTGACCGGGCTTGAACAGGGCAAGATCGTCGCCGAGTACAGGGAGGTCATGGAACAGATCGCCGATCTGCTCGACATCCTGGCGCGCCCCGAGCGGATCACCCAGATCATCGTCGACGAGCTCACCGCCATCAAGGCGCAGTTCGGCGACCCGCGCCGTTCCGAGATCATCCTGCAAACGGCAGACATCAATCTCGAAGACCTGATCGCGCGCGAAGACATGGTGGTGACGCTTTCGCATACGGGTTACATCAAGCGCCAGCGCCTTGAAGACTATCGCACGCAGCGGCACGGCGGGCGTGGCAAGAAGGCGGCCGACATCAAGGACGACGATTTTGTCGACCAGTTGTTCATCGCCAATACGCACGATTACATCCTGTGCTTCTCGAATCGCGGCCGGGTGTATTGGCTCAAGGTCTATGAGGTTCCGGAGGGTACGCGCACCAGTCGTGGCAAGCCGATCGTCAATCTCTTCCCGCTGGAGGAGGGGGAGAAGATAACCGCCGTCCTGCCAACGCCGACTTTTGACGAAAGCCACTATGTCTTCATGACGACCGCGATGGGCACGGTCAAGAAGACGCCACTGTCCGATTTTTCCAACCCGCGCAAGGCCGGCATCATCGCCGTGAACCTCGACGAGGGCGATTACCTGATCGGCGTGGCGATCACCGACGGCAGTTTCGACGTGATGCTGTTCTCCGATGCCGGCAAGGCGGTGCGTTTTGCCGAAAGCGACGTGCGACCCATGGGGCGTACCGCCCGCGGCGTGCGTGGCATGATGATGGAAGACGGCCAGGCAGTGATCTGCATGCTGGTCGCCCAGGATGAAACCCTGAACGTGTTGACCGCGACGGAAAACGGCTTTGGCAAACGCACGCCGATCACCGATTACACGAAACATGGCCGCGGCACCAAGGGCATGATTGCGATCAGCACTTCCGATCGCAACGGTGCGGTGGTCGGCGCGGTGCTGGTGCAAGAAACCGACGAAGTGATGCTGATCTCCACCGGCGGCGTGCTGATTCGCAGCAAGGTCGAGCAGGTCCGCGAAACCGGGCGCTCGGCACAGGGGGTTCGCTTGATCAATCTGGATGACGGCACGAAGCTGGCCGGCATCGAACTCGTGATCGAAACCGACGAAGAAGAACAGTCAGAGTAGCCTTATGGTCCGTCCCTTCAATTTCAGCGCCGGCCCCGCCGCCCTTCCAGAGGAAGTCTTGCGGCAGGCAGCCGACGAAATGCTCGACTGGCAGGGTTCCGGCATGTCGGTGATGGAAATGAGCCATCGCGGCAAGGAATTCACGCAGATCGTCAGCGCGGCCGAGGCCGATTTGCGCGAGCTGCTGGCGGTGCCGCCCAACTACCAGATCCTCTTCATGCAGGGCGGGGCGATTGCCCAAAACGCGCTCATCCCGCTGAACCTGCTGGGCGTGAAGAAAACCGCCGACTATGTGGTGACCGGCACCTGGTCGGCGAAGTCCTTCAAAGAGGCGAAGAAGTATTGCGCGCCCCATCTGGCCGCCGGCTCCCTGACCGGTCCCTACCTCGCCGTCCCCGAATTTACGACTGAGTTGGCTGACGCCGTCTCAGGGGCGCCGACTTTTCAATTGTCGGCCGATCCGGCCTATCTCTTCCTCTGCACCAACGAGACCATCGACGGCGTCGAGTTCCACGAGCTGCCGGATACCGCTGCGCTCGGGCGGCCCGACTTGCCCCTCGTGGCGGACATGTCGTCCCACATCCTCTCCCGGCCCATCGATGTTTCGCGCTACGGCCTGATCTTCGGCGGCGCGCAGAAGAACATCGGCCCGGCGGGCCTGACGCTGGTCATCGTGCGCGACGACCTGCTGGATCGCGCGTCGCCGCTGTGCCCCTCGGCCTTCGAGTTCAAGACCGTGGCGGCGAATGGCTCGATGTACAACACGCCGCCGACCTACGGCATCTACATCGCCGGACTGGTCTTCCAATGGTTGAAGCGGCAAGGCGGGCTGGCGGCCATCGAGCAGCGCAACATCGCCAAGGCCGAGCTGCTCTATGGCTGCCTCGACGCCAGCGATTTCTACACGACCCGCGTCGAAAAGCCCTTCCGTTCGCGCATGAACGTGCCCTTCTTCCTCAAGGACGAATCACTCAACGAGGCCTTCCTCGCCGGAGCGAAGGATGCGGGGCTGCTGCAACTGAAGGGCCATAAATCGGTGGGTGGCATGCGCGCCTCGATCTACAACGCCATGCCGCTGGCGGGAGTGCAGGCGCTGGTCGGCTACCTGAAGGAATTCGCGCGCAAACATGGCTAGCACGGAAGAAGAACTCGGCAAGTTGCGGGAGGGCATCGACCGGATCGACGGGGACGTGCTGCGCCTGCTTTCCGAGCGGGCAAGGCTCGCGCAGCGCGTCGGTGAAATCAAGCACGGCAGCAAGCAACACGCCGGGCCGTCCCAAGTGTTGCTTGGCCCCCTGGGGGGAGGAGGCCGCGAAGCGGCATCTTCGGGGGGGGCTGCTATCTATCGTCCCGAGCGCGAAGCGCAGGTGCTCAGGCGCATCACCGCGACCAACCCGGGGCCGCTGCCCGAGGCGGCAGTGCGCACGATCTTCCGCGAGGTCATGTCGGCCTGCCTGGCCCTTGAACAGCCCTTGCGCATCGCTTATTTCGGGCCGGCCGGCACCTTCACCGAATCGGCGGCGAAAAAACATTTCGGTTCGGCACCCGCTTTTACCCCCTTCTTGACCATCGACGATGTCTTCCGCGCCGTCGAATCCGGCCAGGCCGATTACGGCGTGGTGCCGGTCGAAAACTCGACCGAGGGCTCGGTGGGGCGCACGCTGGACCTGCTGCTGACCACGCCCCTGATGATCTGCGGCGAGGTCAATCTGCGCATCCATCAGAACCTGATGTCCAGAACGGCGTCGCTGGACGGCGTGACAAAACTCTATTCGCATGCCCAGTCGCTGGCGCAGTGCCACGAATGGTTGAATCGCAACCTGGCCCGGGTTGACGGCGTACCGATTGCCCGCGTGCCGGTCGCCAGCAACGCCGAAGCGGCGCGCATGGCGGCGCAGGATCCGGAAGCCTGCGCCATCGCCGGCGAGGCGGCGGCGCGACTGTATGAGCTGAACATTCTTGCCGCCAACATCGAGGACGACCCCAACAACACCACGCGCTTCATCGCGCTGGCCAGCCATGACGCCGGTCCGTCGGGGAACGACAAGACCTCGTTTGTCTGCTCCGCCCAGAACAAGCCCGGCGCCGTGCACGACCTGCTGACACCCCTGAAAACCCACGGCGTATCGATGAGCCGCTTCGAGTCGCGCCCGGCGCGCGGTTTCGGCAACTCGCGCTGGGAATACGTGTTTTTCGTCGATATCGAAGGCCACCGACAGGACGCGAAACTGGCCGCCGCCCTCGACGATTTGCGCGGCTGTGTCGGCTTTCTCAAGGAACTCGGTTCCTACCCGAAGGCGGGTAATTAATTGAATGAGGCTGGCATGAGCATTACCGAACAGGCGTTGTCCTACATCCGCGGCATTTCCCCCTATGTGCCGGGCAAGCCGATCACCGAACTGGCCCGCGACATGGGGCTGCCGGTGGAAAAAATCGTCAAGCTGGCCTCCAACGAAAATCCGCTGGGCATGAGTCCGCGGGCGCGTGCGGCGGTGGAGCAGGCGATTGCCGGCCTCGGGCGCTATCCCGACCAGTTTGAACTGATCGCGGCGCTGGCCGAACGGCTTGGCGTGGGACAAGACCAGGTCGTCCTCGGCAACGGCTCGAACGACGTGCTCGATCTGGCGGCGCGGGTGTTTCTCGCTCCGGGGCGTTCGTCCGTGTTCGCCCAGCACGCCTTCGCCGTTTATCCGCTGGCGACCATGAGCACCGGCGCGGAATGCATCGCCGTGCCGGCGCAGCATTACGGCCACGATCTGGCTGCCATGCGCGTCGCGATCCGGCCGGATACGCGGCTCGTCTGGATCGCCAATCCGAACAATCCGACCGGCAACTTCTTGCCCTATCCGGAAATCCATGCCTTTTTGCGGACGGTTCCGGCCGACGTGGCGGTCGTGCTCGACGAGGCCTACAACGATTACCTGCCGCCCGCCGAGCGCGTCGATACCGTCGCCTGGCTCAAGGAATTTCCCAACCTGATCATCACGCGCACCTTCTCGAAGATCTACGGCCTGGCCGGACTGCGGGTCGGTTTCGCGGTCGCCGCGCCGGAACTTGCCGACCTGCTGAATCGTGTCCGCCAGCCCTTCAATCTGAACAACCTGGCGCTGGTGGCGGCCCGCGCGGCGCTCGACGATCACCTGTTTGTCGCCGAGTCCTACCAGCTTAACCGGCGCGGCATGGAACAGATCGTCGCCGGCCTGAAGCGTCTGGGGCTTGAGCACATTCCCTCGCATGGCAACTTTGTCACCTTTGCCGTGGGTGATGGCGCAGCGGTGAATCGGAAGTTGCTGAAACAGGGCGTGATCGTGCGGCCCATCGGCGGTTATGGCCTGCCGAATCATTTGCGTGTGACCATTGGTCTCGAAACCGAGAATGCGCGCTTCCTCGCAGCACTGGAGCAGGCGCTCTGATGAGCAGAAAAGTTGTTGTCTGCGGTGTCGGACTCATCGGCGGCTCATTCGCTCTCGCCATCAAGTCGGCGCTGGCGGGACGGCGTTGCCCGCGCATTGTCGGCATGGGCCGCACCCGCGCGCCGCTGGAGCAGGCGCTGCAACTCGGTGTAATCGACGAAATCGGCACTGACTGGGCAAGTGCTCTGCCAGGGGCCGACCTGGTGCTGCTCGGCATGCCGGTCGGCCAGATGCTGCCGGTGATGCAGGCCCTGGCGCCGCATCTCGAACCACAGACTCTCGTCACCGATGGTGGCAGCACCAAGACCGATGTGGTCGCCGCCGCGCGCGTGGCGTTTGGCAACAAGATTGGCCAATTCATTCCCGGCCATCCGATTGCCGGCGCGGAGAAGAGCGGCGTGAGCGCGGCGAAATCCGATCTGTATGTAAACAAACGCGTGGTGCTGACGCCGCTGCCAGAAAATGCCGCGGCAGACGTCAAGGCGCTCTCCACGGTCTGGGAGATCTGCGGCGCAAAGGTGTCAGAACTCGCGCCCGGCGAACATGACCGCGTCTTCGCCGCCGTGAGCCATCTGCCGCATCTGCTGGCCTTCGCCCTGGTGCATGATCTGGCCATCCGCGATAATGCCGATCAGCTATTCGGTTTTGCCGCCAGCGGCTTCCGCGACTTCACGCGCATCGCCAGCAGTCATCCCGAAATGTGGCGCGACATCTGCATCGCCAATCGCAATGCGCTGCTCAAGGAACTCGACGCCTTCATGCTGGAACTGCTGAAGACGCGCGTCCTGCTGGCCAGCGCCGACAACACCGGCCTCGAAGCCATGTTCGCCACGGCGCGCGCGCGGCGCGACGCCTGGCTCGAAACCCTTTGATTTTCCCTGGCGATGATGGAATTCATTCAACTTCAACCCTTGAGTCGTGCTGCCGGCACGGTACGGCTACCCGGCTCCAAAAGCATTTCCAACCGCATGCTGTTGCTGGCCGCGCTGGCAACCGGCGAGACCGAAATTCGCGATCTGCTCGATTCGGACGACACACGCGTGATGCTGGCGGCGCTGGCAAAAGTCGGCGTTAACGTAACCCCGGTAACCCCGGTGACGGCGATTGGCCAGAATGCCTACCGCGTTACCGGTTGCGCGGGCGTGTTTCCGGGCAAGGACGCCGCTCTGTTCATGGGCAACGCCGGTACGGCGATTCGGCCGCTGACGGCGGCGCTGGCATTATCTGGCGGGCATTACTGCGTGAGTGGCGTGCCGCGCATGCACGAGCGGCCGATCGGCGATCTGGTCGACGGCCTGCGGCAGATCGGCTGCGACGTGCGTTACACGGGCAACGCGGGCTTCCCGCCGCTGGAAATATTTCCGGCGCGGGTGAATCTGGCTGAGCCGATTCGCGTGCGCGGCGATGTGTCGTCGCAGTTCCTCACCGCCTTGTTGATGGCCTTGCCCCTCACCGGCAAGACGGCAGTCATCGAAATGACGACCGAGTTGATCTCCAAGCCCTACATCGAAATCACGCTGAATCTGATGGCGCGTTTCGGCGTGACGGTTGAGCGGGAGGGCTGGCGGCGGTTCACGATTCCGGCGGGCCCGGGCTATCGCAGCCCCGGCGTCGTGCATGTCGAAGGCGATGCTTCGTCGGCCTCCTATTTTCTGGCGGCGGGCGCCATTGGCGGCGGGCCGGTGCGTGTCGAGGGCGTGGGGCGGCAGAGTATCCAGGGCGATGTGAAATTCGCCAATGCGCTGGAAACGATGGGCGCGCGGATTAGCTGGGGCGACAACTGGATCGAAGCCAGTGCGCCTGCCGATGGCCAACTGAAGGCTTTTGATCTCGATCTCAATCACATTCCCGATGCGGCGATGACGCTGGCGGTGGCAGCGCTGTTCGCGGACGGGAAATGCACCCTGCGCAATATCGCGTCCTGGCGGGTCAAGGAAACCGACCGCATCGTCGCGATGGCGACGGAATTGCGCAAGCTAGGCGCGACGGTGGAAGAGGGCGATGACTGGATCGCCGTCTCAATGCCACCAAGCAAGTCGGCTGGCGCCGTCTCAATGCCACCAAGCGAGTCGGCTGGCGCCGTCTCGCGGGCGCCGACTTTGCAGGCCAATGTGGGGATCGACACCTACGACGATCACCGTGTCGCGATGTGCTTTGCGCTCGCCGCGCTGGGTGGCGTGCCGGTGCGGATCAATGATCCGGGGTGCGTCGCCAAGACCTTTCCGCACTATTTCGATGCTTTCGGCGCGATTGCCGCGCCGGTGATCGCCATCGACGGTCCCTCGGCTTCGGGCAAGGGCACGGTGGCGCAGCGGGTGGCGGCGGCGCTGGGGTTTCATTTTCTCGACAGTGGCGCGCTTTACCGGCTGACCGCGCTGGCGGCGCTCCGCGCGGGGGTGGCCTGGGATGACGAAGCGGCGGTGGCGGCGGTGGCGGCCCAGTTGCCGGCCAAATTTTCGGGGGAGCAAACTTTTCTGGACGGCGACGACGTGAGCGCGGCCATCCGGACGGAAGAGGTCGGCATCGGCGCCTCGAAAATTGCCGCGCTGCCCGCCGTGCGGAGCGCCTTGCTCGAACGCCAACGCGCCTACCGGCGCTTTCCCGGACTGGTGGCGGATGGGCGCGACATGGGCTCGGTGATCTTCCCGGCGGCAGAGGTCAAGGTGTTTTTGACCGCGTCGGCCGAGGCGCGAGCGGAAAGACGTTATAAGCAGTTGATCGACAAGGGAATGCCTGATAACATGCGTCCCCTTTTGCAGGACATCCTGCAGGAACTGCGGGGGCGCGATGCGCGCGATGCCGCGCGCAGTGTTGCGCCCCTCAGACGATGTGACGATGCCGACCTGGTGGATACCACCGAGTTGAACATCGACGAAGCCGTGGCAGCCGTGATGGAAAGTGTCCGTCCCCGGTTGCCGTTTTTAAACTAACCCGTTGTCAAGACGGATATTTCTTGGAACCTTAACCCTTTATGTCTGCTACTGCTGCTGTTGCCGTGAATCCTGAAAACTCCTTTGCCGCCCTTTTCGAGGAGAGCCTCTCCCGCCAGGAAATGCGCGCCGGTGAAGTCATCACGGCTGAAGTTGTCCGCATCGACCAGAATTTCGTGGTTGTCAATGCGGGTCTGAAATCCGAGTCCTTTATCTCGGTCGATGAATTCAAAAACGATCGCGGCGAGATCGAAGCCACCCCGGGCGATTTTGTCCTGGTGGCCATTGAGATGCTCGAAGACGGCTACGGCGAAACCCGCCTGTCCCGCGACAAGGCCAAGCGCATTGCCGCCTGGAACGATCTCGACAAGGCCATGACCGACAACATCCTCGTCAAGGGGCTGATCACCGGCAAGGTCAAGGGCGGCCTCACCGTCATGACCAATGGCATCCGCGCCTTTTTGCCCGGCTCGCTGGTCGATACCCGTCCGGTCAAGGACACGACGCCTTTCGAAGGCAAGGAATACGAATTCAAGGTCATCAAGCTCGACCGCAAGCGCAACAACGTCGTTGTTTCGCGCCGCGCCGTGCTTGAGGCCAACATGGGCGAAGAGCGCCAGAAGCTGCTCGAAAACCTGTCCGAAGGCACCATCGTCAAGGGCATCGTCAAGAACATCACCGAGTACGGCGCCTTCGTCGACCTGGGCGGCATCGACGGCCTGCTGCACATTACCGACCTGGCCTGGCGGCGCGTGCGTCATCCGTCCGAAGTGCTCAACGTCGGCGATGAAGTCACCGCCAAGATTCTCAAGTTCGACCAGGAAAAGAACCGCGTCAGCCTCGGCATGAAGCAGCTCGGCGAAGATCCGTGGGTGGGCATCGCCCGTCGTTACCCCGCTGGCACGCGCTTGTTCGGCAAGGTCACCAACCTGACCGACTACGGTTCTTTCGTTGAAATCGAGCAGGGCATCGAAGGCCTGGTGCACGTCTCCGAAATGGACTGGACCAACAAGAACGTCAATCCCGGAAAGCTGGTGGCGCTCAACGACGAGGTCGAGGTGATGGTCCTCGAGATCGACGAGGAACGCCGGCGCATTTCGCTCGGCATGAAGCAGTGCCGGCCGAATCCGTGGGAGGAATTCGCCGACAACCACCGCAAGGGCGA
>JAUXNZ010000280.1 GCA_030682595.1 Rhodocyclaceae bacterium
CCTGCCGCGCGTCAACAGCGCGCTGAAACCGCTGGCGTCGGCGCCCAGCCGTGAGCTGATCGGCTTCTTCGCCATGCTGGCGGGGGTGCTGGCCGGCGCCTTCGGTGCACGCTGGCTGCTGATGGGTCTGGGGCTCGATCCCCAGGACGCGAACAAATGGATTCAGTTGCTGTTCATCATGGCCAGCATCGTCGCCGCGCTGCCGCTGGGCTATTGGGCGGCGCGCCGCGCCGGTTTCGAGACGCTGAACCGCTCGCTCGACAGCTTCATGCTGCAACCCGGCGCCATCGCCTTCCTGGTTTTGATCGTGCTGTACAAGCTGGGCGACGCCTTCGCCGGGGTGCTGACCACCCCGTTCCTGATCAAGGGCATGGCCTTCTCGCAGGCGGAAGTCGGCATCGTCAACAAAATCATCGGCATCTGGCTGACCATCTTCGGCGCCCTCGTCGCTGGCGCCATCATGCTGCGCATCAGCCTGTACAAGGCCCTGCTCATTTTCGGCATTCTGCAATTGCTGTCGAATTTCGGCTTTTATGTGCTTGCCGTGCTCGGCAAGGGGGCCTGGGGCGGCTTCACGCTGCAGCCCTTCGATCTCGGCTTTGTCGCCATCACCACGCCGGCTGACATCGACGCCTTGCTGATGACGGTGATCGCCTTCGAGAACATCTCCGGCGGCATGGGCACGGCGGCTTTCGTCGCGCTGTTGATGAGCTTGTGCAACCAGCGCTTCTCTGCAACGCATTACGCGCTACTGTCGGCGCTGGCGGCGGTCGGGCGCATCTATGTCAGCCCCCTCTCCGGCGTGCTCTCGGAATCCATCGGCTGGCCGGCCTTCTTCCTGTTCTCGGTGGCGGCGGCGGTGCCGGGCATCTGGATGGTGTGGCGCATGCGCGCGGCGATCACCAGCCTGAACGGCAAGCGTTTTCAGGCTAAGTTTTATCCTGGGCCAGTGCCAAGCTGCGTTGGGGGTCCACCAGCAGGGTATGCACGCGCCGGCTGTCGGCGCGCAGCACCTGCAGGCGCAGGCCGTCGGCCACCACGACTTCATTGCGTTTGGGCAGTCGGCCGAGTTGGTGGATCACCAGACCACCGACGGTGTCGTAATCCTCGTCGGAAAAATTCGTGCCGAAAGCGGTGTTGAAGTCCGCGATTTCGGTGGCGGCCTTGACGCGGTAATGGCCGGCGTTGTCGAGCACAATGTTGTCGGCAGCCTCGTCGAAATCGTATTCGTCTTCGATGTCGCCGACAATCTGTTCCAGCACGTCCTCGATGGTGACGAGACCGGCGACCCCGCCATATTCATCGACCACAATGGCCATGTGATTGTGCGAAGCCCTGAATTCACGCAACAGAACATTCAGGCGCTTCGATTCGGGGATGAATACCGCCGGGCGCAGGCTGTCGCGCAGATCAAATTCCTTGCCGGCAAAGTAGCGCAGCAGGTCTTTTGCCAGCAGGATGCCGATCACGTCGTCTTTGTTTTCCCCGAACGCCGGAAAGCGCGAGTGGGCGGTTTCGAGCACGAAATCCACCAGTTTCTCCGGGGGTTCGGCAACCGAGATGACATCCATCTGAGCGCGCGGCACCATGATGTCGCGCACCTGCATTTCGGAAACGGCCAAGGCGCCCTCGATGATTGATAGGGCATCGGCGTCCATCAGGTTGCGCTCGTGGGCGTTGCGCAGCAGTTGCAGCAGTTGTTCGCGGTCTTCGGGCTCTCTCAGCAAGAGCGATGAGAGCCGTTCAAGCAGTGTCGGTCGACTAGGTTCGGGGTCCATAAATCAGGTGTAAGGATCGGGAATGTCGAACCGCGCCAGCACTTCCCGCTCGCGCGCCTCCATTCGAGCGGCGTCCCGCTTGCCGGTCTCATGGTCGTATCCCTGTAGGTGGAGCATACCATGCACGATCATGTGCGCCAGGTGCGCCGCGAGCGGCTTGCCCTGTTCCTCCGCCTCGCGCAGCACGACGGGCAGGCAGATCACCAGATCGCCCAAGGTAACGGGAGCCACCGGCGCGCTGGCATAGACAAACGTCAACACGTTGGTCGCGTAATCCTTGCCACGATAGCTGCGATTCAGCACCCGCCCTTCGTCGGCATCGACAAACCGCACGGTTGCCTGCAACGGGTGCTCCTGCGCGGCGCGTACCCAGCGGCGAACTTGCGCGCGAGTGGGCAGTTGTCCATCCTTGCAGCAATATTGCACGCATAACGAAAGCGAAAGCGAAAGCTCGGGTTTTGACATGCTTTTGGTTCCAGCCAGTCTCCGTTCAGTGGGGATTGGCCTGCTTTGAGACTTCTTTTTCATACGCTGCCACGATGCGCGCCACCAGCGGATGACGCACCACATCGCCGGCATCGAAATCGGTGAAGGCCAGCCCGCGCACGTCGGCGAGGATGCGGCGCGCCTCAACCAGGCCAGATTTTTGCCCCTTGGGCAGGTCGGTCTGCGTCACGTCGCCGGTAATCACCGCCTTCGCCCCGATGCCGATGCGCGTGAGGAACATCTTCATCTGCTCGGGCGTGGTGTTCTGCGCCTCGTCGAGAATGATGAAAGCGTGATTCAACGTGCGCCCGCGCATGTAGGCGAGTGGCGCGACCTCGATGCTGCCCTTCTCGAACAGGCGCGCCACCTGATCGAAACCCATCAGGTCGTAGAGCGCGTCATAGAGTGGGCGCAGGTAGGGATCGACCTTCTGCGTCAGATCACCCGGCAGAAATCCCAGGCGCTCGCCGGCCTCCACGGCAGGGCGTGTCAGCACGATGCGTTGCACATGGTCGCGCTCATAGGCATCGACGGCGGAAGCGACCGCAAGGTAGGTTTTGCCGGTGCCGGCCGGGCCAATGCCGAAGGTGATGTCGTGTTCCTGAATCTGCCGCAGATATTGCACCTGATGCGGCGTGCGGCCGTGCAGGTCGGCCTTTTTCGTCAGCAGGCCGGCGGCGGGCTGGGCCACCCGCTGGTGGTTTCTCAGCTCGATCAAACCCAGTTGAATTTCATCGACCGACAGCGGCAGCGTCGCCCGCGCGTAGAAATGCTGCAAGGCCGCCGCGGCGAGGCGCGCCGCGCCCGGTTCGCCCTCGATGCGACAACGCGCGCCACGGCGCGCAATCGTCACGTCGCAGGCCATCTCGATCTGCCGCAGATTTTCATCGAGCGCGCCGCAAAGATTCGCCAGTTGCAGGTTGTCGAGCGGCTCGAACGTGACGGTGGGACTGCTGGTCTTCATTGCCTGGCTTAAGGCTGGCGTGCCTCGGCAGCGGAGAGGATCCAGACCCGATGGACCGCCCCGGAAAAATCGAGCTGAAAACGCACCCGCGCAGGAGTCGGCACCATGGTCGGAAAAACAATCATGTTGGACGCGTCGCGAATCTGCGCACCGGGGGAAAGCGGGTAGGTCTTGCTGTCAATCCGCACCTGCCCCTGCCCGAGGGTGCGTAACACGCCCTGCTGTGACTCGGCCGGCAGGACGCGCATGATCCCCTGCGGCGCAAGCTCGGGCGCGGGCGTCAGCAAGCCTTCGACGGCCGAACTGAGAACGGAACCAACAATGGCGGCGGTAAGTGGGTCCATGGGCAGCCCGGATGATAATCCGATTTTTCTGTGCGTGTGGCTGCGAGCTTGTCAAGATCGGCGACGGACGCGACAATGCGACCATGGACTACGATCTCATTATCGTCGGCGGCGGTCTGGCGGGGTTATCACTGGCGGTGGCTCTACGCCGCAGCCGGCTTCGCGTGGCGGTCGTCGAGGCGCATGCGCCGGCGGCCGTGCCACCGGCCGGCTGGGATGCGCGCATCTACGCGATCAGCCCGGCCAATGCCCGGTTTCTCGACAGTATCGGCATCTGGCGGCATCTCGACGCCAACCGCATGACGCCGGTGCAAAAGATGGCGGTGCATGGCGATGGCGGCGGAACACTGGAATTTTCCGCCTATGCCAGCGGAATCGGCGAGCTGGCGTGGATCGTCGAGGGTGCGTTGTTGCAGCGGGAATTATGGGAGACCGCGAAGCGCCAAGGGCATCTCGACCTGCTCTGCCCGGCAACGCCCGCCAGACTGGAGATCGGGGTTGATGCGGCGACGCTGACATTGGCCGACCGGCGCAGCCTGTCGGCCAAGCTGATTGTCGCCGCGGACGGTGCCGATTCCTGGACGCGGACCGCCGCGGGCATTACTGTCGATTTTCAGCCCTACGACCAACTCGGCGTGGTCGCCAATTTCACCACCGAACGACCGCATCGGGGCACGGCCTGGCAGTGGTTTCGCGCCGACGGGGTGCTGGCCTGGCTGCCGCTGCCGGGGAGCATGATTTCAATGGTCTGGTCGACGCCGACGGCGCACGCGCAGGAACTGCTGGCGCTTGATCCGCAAGCTTTCTGCGCACGGGTTGCCGCAGCGGGTAACGAACAACTCGGCGCACTCGAACTTGTAACGCCCCCCGCCGGTTTTCCGCTGCGCCTGATGCGCGCGCCGCGCACCGTGGCACACCGTCTGGCCCTGATCGGCGATGCGGCCCACACCATTCACCCGCTCTCCGGTCACGGCATCAATCTGGGTTTTCAGGATGCCATGAGCCTCGCCGCCCTGCTGACTGACTGCCCGGCGCATGTCGATTGCGGCACGCTGCCGTGGTTGCGGCAGCACGAGCGGGCCCGGCGCGAGGAGGTGGTCGCGCTACAATCCGTCACCCATGGCCTGCAGAGATTGTTTGGCGCTCCGCAGTCACCCATTGCCGCCCTGCGCAACCTTGGACTGAACTTCGTCGACCGCCTGCCGGTCATAAAGGACGCCTTGGTGCGTTACGCCATGGGTTGAGTGCGTCCTGTTTTTCTGCCCCCCTGTTTTCTGCCCCCCCAACTTCCGGAGTTTTCATGAAATTCAACGCCCGATTCGCCCTTTGCAGCGGCCTGGCCGCACTTTTTTTATCCCCGGCCGCTTTCGCCAATGAGGCGCTGGTCAAGAAAACGGTCGAAGCCTGGTTGGGCAGTAATGGCCCCAAGGTCGAGAACGTGCGCAAAAGCGGCGCGCTGGGATTGTACGAAGTGCAGGTCGACGGCGAGTTGATCTATACCGACGAAAAGGTCACGCACCTCATCATCGGCGAGGTCATCGAAACGTCCTCGCGCAAGAACCTTTCCGAAGAGCGCAAGCAAAGGCTCGCCCAGATCAAGTTTTCCGACCTGCCACTCGACATGGCCGTCAAACAGGTGAAAGGCAACGGCAAGCGCCTGCTGGCAACCTTCGAAGACCCGAACTGTTCCTACTGCAAAAAGCTGGCGCAGGAGCTGCAAGGCGTCAATGACGTGACGATCTACACCTTCATCTACCCGATCCTGTCGCCCGATTCGACTGAAAAGGCCAAGAACCTCTGGTGCGCCAGCGACCGCGTCCGCGCCTGGAACGATTTCATGATCAACAATCAGGCGCCCGCCAGCAAGAATTGCAACCACCCGACCGAGAAGGTGGTGGCTTTCGGCAAGAAGCTCAACATTCGCGGCACGCCGACAATGTTCTTCGCCGACGGCAGCCGCGTGCCGGGTTATATGCCGATGGCAACACTGGAAAAAGCGCTGGACAGGGGCAGTGCAAGGTAAGGCCCGCCATCCCCCAGCCCCTTCCTCGCGGAAGGGGACTGTTTTTTTCCTCCGGCCGCCGCTACGCGGCTTAACGTCGGCTGCGCCGACATTAGCCTTCGCCGCAACGGCGCGATTGTGTCGCTTGTTTTCGCTGCGCTCGTCTGTTACGGGGTGCCCCCGTTCAAGCTTGGGAGCGGATTGCGCCTGGCGGCGCGTGCCGCCTTGCCTTGGGGCGGCCCGGCGGCAAGGCTGCTGAGGAAGGGGGGAGTTGTCGGCAGTTGGCGCTGGTCT
>JAUXNZ010000010.1 GCA_030682595.1 Rhodocyclaceae bacterium
GTCGGCGTGGCGCAGGACGTCGATCTCAAGGCAGAGCATCTGTCCGAACTGGCGGATCAATTTGCCAAGATCATCGAGGCCAATACCGGCCGTCCCTTCCCGGAAGACCCCTACAAGCAGCTCGAAATCGCCATCGGCGCGGTGTTCCGTTCCTGGAACGGCAAGCGCGCCGTCGACTACCGCCGGCAGTTCAGGATTACCAAGGATCTGGCCAACGGCACCGCCGTCAGCGTCTGCACCATGGTGTTCGGCAACATGGGCAATGATTCGGGCACCGGCGTCGGCTTCACCCGCAACCCGGGTACCGGCGAGGACATGATCTATGGCGAATATCTCGTCAATGCCCAGGGCGAGGACGTCGTGGCCGGCATTCGCACGCCCAAGGCCATCGCCGAGATGGAACAGGACATGCCGGAAATCTACCGGCAACTGATCGAGCTGCACAATCGGCTCGAAGAGCATTACAAGGAAGTGCAGGATTTCGAATTCACCATCGAGCGCGGCACGCTCTATTGCTTGCAGACCAGGAACGGCAAGATGAACGCCCAGGCGCTGGTGCGCACCTCGGTCGAGATGTTCAAGGAAGGCCTGATCAGCAAGGAAAAGGCCTTGTTGCGCGTCGATCCGGCCATGCTGGAGCAGTTGCTGGTGCCCCAACTCTCGCCCAACTTCAAGGGCAAGCCGCTGGCCACCGGCCTGCCGGCCTCGCCCGGCGCGGCCTCCGGCAAGATCGTGTTCGACGCCGATACGGCCGAATCACGCGGCATGGCGGGCGAAAAAATCATCCTGGTGCGCGAGGAAACCAAGCCCGAGGACATCCACGGCTTCTTCCAGGCGCAGGGCATCCTCACTAGCCGCGGCGGCAAGACTTCCCACGCGGCGGTGGTCGCGCGTGGCATGGGCAAGCCCTGCGTGTCCGGGTGCGAGGCGATCCACATCGATGATATGAAACGCTGTGCCACCATCGGCGACACGACGCTGCATGAAGGCGACGTGGTGACCATCGACGGCGGCAACGGCAAGGTCTACGCCGGCGAAGTGCCGACCGTGCAGGCCGAGTTCAACCAGGACATGGAAACCCTGCTCAAGTGGGCCGACCAGATGGCGCGCCTCAAGGTGATGGCCAACGCCGACACGCCGGAAGATGCTGTGCGCGCCCGCGAGTTCGGCGCCATGGGCATCGGCCTGTGCCGCACCGAGCGCATGTTCAACTCCACCGACCGCCTGCCGATCGTGCAGGAAATGATCCTCGCCGAAAGCATCGAGGAACGCCAGGCCGCGCTCGACCGCCTGCTGCCGATCCAGCGCAGCGACTTCAAGGGCATCTTCAAGGCGATGAAGGGCTTGCCGGTCACCGTGCGCCTGATCGACCCGCCGCTGCACGAATTCCTGCCGACGGCCGCCCAGCTCGAACTCGAAATCGCCCACTTGCACCACCTGCGCGACTCTCTCAATGCACTCGAGGAACTGCCGGAAACGCTCAAGTTGCTGAATCCGCGGCTCTATATGCAATATGCCGACGGCCTCTCCAAGCTGGGCCGCAGCATGTCCGACTTCAAGGACAGCCACCTTGAAGAGGATGTCATCGCCAAAAAGGAGAAGACGCTCAAGAAGGTGCGCGCGCTTTCCGAAGTCAACCCGATGCTCGGCCATCGCGGCGTGCGGCTCGGCATCACCTATCCCGAGATCTACTCGATGCAGATCCAGGCGATCCTCGAAGCCGCCGCGCTGTGCGCCAAGGAAGGCATCGAGACCTATCCCGAGATCATGGTGCCGCAGGTGGCGACGGTGGAAGAGCTGGTGCGCATCCACAGCTATGTCAAACGCATCCATAAAGTAGTGGAGCTCACGCACGGCATCAATGTCGGCTACAAGTTCGGCAGCATGCTGGAAGTGGTGCGCGCCTGCCTGCGCGCCGGCCGCATGGCGCAGGACGCGGAGTTTTTCTCCTTCGGTACCAACGACCTGACCCAGGCGACCTTCTCGTTTTCCCGCGAGGACGCCGAGAACAAGTTCCTGCCGGGCTATGTCGAGGCGGGCATCCTCATCGACAACCCCTTCGAGGTGCTGGATCAAAAAGGCGTGGGCGAGTTGATGAAGCTGGCCGTGACGGAAGGCCGCAAGACCAATCCCGACCTCAAGGTCGGCATCTGCGGCGAGCATGGCGGCCACCCGGCTTCGATCGCCTTTTGCCATTCGATCGGGCTGACCTATGTATCCTGCTCCGGCCCGCGCGTGCCGATCGCCCGCCTGGCGGCGGCGCAGGCGCAGCTCCTCGATCAGGGCGGCCAGCTCGCGAAAAACGCCTGATGCTCACCATCGAGATCGTTTCGGACATCGTCTGCCCCTGGTGCTTCATCGGCACGCGGCGGCTGGCGGCTGCCGTCGCGCTGGTGCGACAGGATGTGCCCGACTTCAGTTTCCGCAAGCACTGGCTGCCGTTTTTCCTCAATCCGGATACGCCGCCAGAAGGCGAACCCTACCTGCCGTTTCTCGAAAAAAAGTTCGGCGGCCGCGAGCAGGTGGAGGCAATTTTTGAGCGGGTGCGGGCGGCGGGCCGCCCCTATGGCATCGACTATGCCTTCGAGAAAATCGCCCTGCGCGCCAACACCCTGAAGGCGCATCGGCTGATCCATCGCGCGCAGACGGTCGATGCCGACCCGGCAAAGATCGATGCGCTGGTCGAACGGCTTTTCGCGGCTCAGTTCCAGCGCGGCGAGTATGTCGGCGATCCGGCGGTGCTGACGGCGCTTGCCGCCGAGTGCGGCTACGACGCACCGACGATTGCGGCCTATCTTGCCACGAATCAGGACGAGGACGTCGTCAAGCGACAGGCCGCCGAAGTGCAGCAGATGGGCATCAACATGGTGCCGACCTTCATCTTGCCGGGCCGGCAGATCATTGTTGGCGCCGAGGATCCGGCCATCCTCGCCGCGGGTATCCGCAAGGCGCTGCAGGCCGGCTGAAGGGATGGACCCGGTCAGCGATGATGACTTCATGGGCGTCGCGCTTGATCTCGCCCGTCAGGCGGCAACGCTCGGCGAAGTACCGGTTGGCGCCGTAGTCGTCAGCAATGGCGAAATCATCGGCCGCGGCAGCAACCAGCCCATTGGTCGCCACGATCCGACCGCCCATGCCGAGGTGATGGCGCTGCGCGACGCGGCGGCCCGGCTCGGCAATTACCGGCTGCCTGGTTGCACGCTGTATGTGACGCTCGAACCCTGCGCGATGTGCATCGGCGCGATCTTCCACGCCCGTATCGGCCGCGTCGTCTTCGGCGCCCGCGACCCCAAGACCGGCGCGGCCGGCAGCGTGATCGACCTGTTCGCCGAGGCGCGGCTGAACCACCACGCCGAAATCGTCGGCGGGGTACGCGCCGAGGAATGCGGGGCGTTGCTTTCCAGCTTCTTTGCGGCGCGGCGGCAGAAGACCGCGGTGGCCTGATCTCTGGAAACCGGTATTTGACTCATTTGTATGCATATTGGACGATTATCTGATGCAATATAGACGCCAATAAGATACACTTCGGACGGACACGAACACCCCAACTCCGCCATGCATGCTCCCGCAAGCCTTCCCCTGTTCAGACGCCACTTGCAACCCTTGCTGCAAGAAGCGTTGGGCGATACGCCCGCTGTCCTGATCAACGGTCCGCGGCAGTCCGGCAAGACCACCCTGGCACGCCAATGCGGGGAGGACATGCCCTATCTCTCGCTGGATGACGCAACGCGCCTGTCAGCCGCCCGTGCCGATCCGCAAGGATTCATCCGGCAAATCGACCGGGCGATCATCGACGAGATCCAGCGTGCGCCCGAGTTGCTGCTGGCCCTCAAATTGTCGATCGACAGTGATCGCCGTCCCGGACGTTTCCTTCTCACCGGTTCGGCCAATGTCATGAGCCTGCCGACGATTGCCGACAGCCTGGCCGGCCGGATCGAGGTGCATGCCTTGCTGCCCCTGTCGAATGCCGAGATTGCCGGGCGTGAGCCAAATTTCCTCGAACGCGCCCAGACGCAGGACTGGTCCGCACCGGCGCGGGAAGACGTTCCCGGGGTGGGCGATGCGCTGGTCCTGCATGTGCTGGCCGGCGGTTACCCGGAGATGCGCAGCCGCGCGACACCCAGGCGGCGCCAGGCGTGGGCGCAGGCATATCTGACTACGCTGGTGGAACGCGATATCCAGGATGTGGCCCGCATCGAAGAGGCGGCGCGAATTCCGCAACTTATGGCCATACTTGCCATGATGTCCGGTCAATTGCTCAATCTGAGCCAGATCGGCGGGCAATTGGGACTCAATGTGCACACGGCCGAAAAATACATCGGCATCCTGGAAAAGCTGTTCCTGGTCCGCCGCCTGCCGGCCTGGGGCCGCAACGAACTGAGCCGCCTGGTCAAGACGCCGAAACTCCATTTCCTCGACGCCGGCTTGCATTCCGCCTTGGTGCGTGCGAATGCCGACCTGCTGCGCAACGAGCGCAACCGCTTCGGGCCCATCCTGGAAAGCTGGGTCTTTGGCGAACTGCTGAAAATCGCCAGCCTTGCACCCGGGCAATGGTTCCTGTCGCACTACCGCGACAAGGATCAGGTAGAAGTCGATTTTGTCCTGGAATCGCCCCTGCGATCCATCATCGGCATCGAGGTCAAGGCGTCGGCTACCGTGACCGCCGGCGATTTCAAGGGTCTGCGCAGGCTGCGCGAACACTGCAAAGATGCCTTCGTCAGCGGCATCGTCCTGTATGACGGCCCGTCGGCCCTGCCGTTTGGCGATGGGTTGTGGGCGGTCCCGCTCGGCTGGCTGTGATGCGTGTGAGACATCCGATCCACATCCGCATCAGCATCCCGGCGCAAACGCTGGAACTCCATGGCGCGGATGGCGAACTGCTCAAGCGTTATGCCGTCTCGACGGCAAAAAACGGGGCAGGGGAGCAAAGCGGCAGTTTCTGCACGCCGCGCGGTCGCCACATCATTCGCGCAAAAGTCGGCGCTGGCGCGACGGCGAATACGGTCTTCGTGCGGCGGCGGCCGACCGGCGAGGTCTGGACGCCCGAGCTTGCCGCCGCGCATCCCCAGCGCGACTGGATCCTGACGCGCATTCTCTGGCTGTCGGGCTGTGACCCGGGCTTCAACCGGCGCGGTTTGGTCGACACCATGCGCCGCTATATCTACATCCACGGCAGCCCGGACGTCGTGCCGATGGGCGTCCCCGGTTCGATCGGCTGCATCCGCATGCGTAACGATGACATCATCGCACTGTTCGACCGCGTGCCGCCTTATACGCCGGTGGAAATCGTCGAATACCGCATCGCGGCGGGCGACTGGGCGACGCTCGGCGCATCGGCCATGCCGGTACGCGAGCGCGTGTTCATCGAAGAGCAGAGTGTTCCTGCCGACATCGAGCGCGACACGCACGATGCGACCAGCCGCCATGTCGTCGCCTTCGGGCCGGACAACGCGCCGATCGGCACCGGGCGCCTGCTGCCCGACGGCCATATCGGCCGCATGGCCGTACTAAAGGAGTGGCGCGGCAAGGGCGTCGGTGCTGCGCTGTTCGAACGGCTGCTGGCCATGGCGTCCGCAGCCGGCATACGCACAATCCAGTTGAACGCCCAGACGCAGGCTGCGGGCTTCTACACACGCTTCGGCTTTGCCATCCGCGGTCCGGAATTCATCGAGGCCGGCATCCCGCACGTGACGATGGCGCGCGTTAATTGAAGTCCGTCATCGCGCTGCTGTGCTTTGTGCTGGCAGGCTGCGCCACGCAGCCGCTGCCGGCGCGCATCGAGAACTCGCTGGGCATGAAGTTCGTTCTCGTGCCGGCGGGCGAATTCCTGATGGGCAGCGCCGAACCCCCGGAAAGTCTGTCCGGCGATTACCCAGGATACGAATTGAGGCGTTTCCTCGAACTCTCCGATGAGGCGCCGGTACATCGCGTGCGCATCACCCAGGCTTTTTATCTTGGTCAACATGAGGTGACTGTCGCCCAGTTTCGTCGTTTTCTCGCGGCTTCTGGATACGTTCCGGAATCGATCGCCGACGGGACGGGCGGTTATGGTTACAACCCGGACTACGACCCGGCGAAAACCGTGCGCGGCGATGCCTTTGAGGGACGCGGTCCGCAATACTCCTGGCGCAACCCCGGATTTGCCCAGGGCGACGATCATCCTGTGGTCAATGTGACCTGGAACGACGCGTTCGCGCTGGCACATTGGCTCAGTCGGTCGGAGGGTGTGCGGTATCGTCTGCCGACCGAAGCGGAATGGGAATACGCCTGTCGGGCCGGAACGCGAACGCGCTACCCCCACGGCGACATCCCTGCGGGCCTGGCCGCGGTTGCCAACACTTTCGATGCGGACAGCGCGGCGAACTGGCCCCGCTGGCAGTCGTTTGCTCTTGCCGCGCGCGATGGCCATGCATTTACCGCGCCTGTCGGCCACTTCGCGCCCAATGCCTTTGGGCTGCACGACATGCTGGGCAATGTCTGGGAGTGGGTCTCCGACTGGCATGACGATGACTATTACCGGAATTCGCCGCCCGACGACCCGCCGGGGCCGGTGACGGGCAACGTGCGGGTGCGGCGAGGGGGGTCCTGGCACACCTGGTCGTTGTATGCCCGTTGCGCCTACCGCAACTGGAATTCGCCGCAGACGCGCTACCCCCTGGTTGGCATGCGGCTGCTGCGTGAGTCCGCCGAGCGAAAGCGGTAACGTCTTCGTTCGCCAGCCGCTCCACCGACCAGCCAGGTCTGCTCGTCGAAGGTTGCCACCCCGTCAATACCGACTTTTATCACGGTGGAGCAGCGCGTGCCGTAGTCGTGGCCGTGGATGAAGGCGGCGGAAAGCAGCCGTTCCCATTCGAGGCTGACGCCGGTGGCGGGCAGGGCGTCATCGGGGTGGATGGTGTCATCGCGGAGTAGGCGGAACAGGCGTTTTTCGTCCGGTAGCGCGGTGAGCGCCGCGGAGAGCGCCGTCTTGCCAGCGCCGACTTTTGGCCAGGGCGTGTCGAGCAGGTGGTTCGAGAGGCCATAGACGCCTGGCGCGAGTTCGTGGCGTTGCATCGACACATTGCTGAAGGCGATGAGCTGTTTGCCATCGCCGAGCAGCAGATTGAAACCGTTGTAATCGGCGGGGTTCAGGGCGTCGAGATAGGCGGCGATGCTCGCATCGCCGGCCAGAAAATCCGCAACCAGCCGACCGCGCGATGGAGCGTCCGGCTTATGGTTGGCAGGATCGCGGAAATTGGTCAGCGCGGCAAATTTGTAACCACCGGGGCCACCGCGCGCCATGCCCAGCCAAGTGCCGCCGGCTTCCAGATCGCGGCCGGCGAGAACGCGCGGATGGTCACTCCAAAGCGAAGCTTCGGCGGAGGCTGATGTCTGCGCAGCAGACGTAAAGCCCGCACTAGCGGGCGGCCGGAGCCAAAAGTCGGCGCTGGCGGTACGGCGCTTGAAGAACTCGTCGCGGTTGGCGGCAACCACCAAGGGGAAATCCGGGTGCGCCCGCCAAGCGACGAGGATCAGGCACACTGTTTATTCGACGGCGTAGGGCAGCGGCAGCATTTTCAGGCGCGGGCCGGTCGGACTGCCGACATGTATCTCGCCGGCCTCGGCGCCCGACGACTGCACCACGACCAGGCACTCGTAACCGCCAGCCGAGACCGGGGCTGTCAGCACCAGCGCGCCGCAATGCTGCTCGCCGGTTTCTGGAGTGAATACGTCGGTGCCGGGGGCAGCGAGGGCGGCGGGGGCGTCGAGACTCGCACGATACATGCGGCGCTTGATCTTGCCGAGGTAATGGGTACGGGCGACGATCTCCTGCCCCGGATAGCAGCCCTTCTGGAAACTGACCCCGCCGATAGCCGCCATTTCGTAATTGACCATCTGTGGCACGAAGGCTTCCTGCGTCGCGGCGACGATGCGCGGGATGCCGGCGGCAATCTCGGCGCGATGCCAGTCGTTCAACTGACCCGCTGTGCCGAGTTCACTCGCAACGTTTGCTGCTTCGCCCGTCGGGACGGCGAGCACACAGCGGTTTGCATCGAGCCGGATTGCCGTGCCACCGCAATAGCTCGCCGTGCGCATCGGTTCCGTCGGGCCGACCTGGCTCCCTTCAACGCCGTGGCTCCCTTCAACGCCGACCACGCCGATCAGCGCCCGTTCGCCGGAAGCATCGGCCAGTTTCACCTTGCTGCGCAGCACAAACATCGAGAGTTTTTTCAGGATGCCCGGCAGAATGTCGGCCGACAGTTGCAGCAGATAATCGGACCCTTCGCGCCAGATCAGGAAACTGGCGATCAGGCGGCCCTTGGCGGTGCACAGTCCGGCATGGCGGGCCTGCCCCTCCGCCAGGTGCGTAATGTCGTTGGTCAGCAGGTTATGCAGAAAACTGGCGGCATCTTCGCCGCTGACGCGGATCAGGCCCTGGTCGGCGAGCGGGACGAAAAAGTTGGCGGAAGTATTGACTGAGGTCATGCGTGGTCTCGATTCGACGTGAGCGGCTATCATAGCGGCCTTCCATGAAGCGCACACCCAAAAGACTGTTTAAAAAACTGCTGCTGCTGGCCGGCCTGTGCCTGCTGGCCGTCCTCGGCTTTGCCGGCTGGATGGTCTGGTTTGCATCTGCGGCCGTCCCGCTCAAACTCAATCCCCAGGGGGTTGTGGATTTCGATATTCGTCCCGGCCTCGGCCTCAAGGGCGCGGCACAGGTGATGGCCGATGCCGGCGTTGGCATGCCCCCCTGGCAGTTCGCCCTGCTGGGACGGCTGGCGGGCAAGGATCGCAACATCCAGGCGGGCAGCTATGAAGTCGGTCCTGGCGTGACGGCGTGGCAACTGCTGCAAAAGCTGACGGACGGCGACGTGATGCAAACCCGCATCGTCATCGTCGAGGGCAAGACTTTTCGCGATCTGCGCGCCCAACTCGATGCCCACCCCGACCTGCGGCACGACACGGCCGGACTCCCGGATGCCGAGATCCTCAAACTGATCGGCGCGGAGGAATCCCACCCCGAAGGGCTGTTTTTCCCCGATACCTATCTGTTCGCCCGCCAGACCAAGGATCTGGTGATCCTGCAGCGGGCTTACCACGGCATGCAGCGGCGCATGGCGGATGCGTGGGAAAAGCGTGACCCTTCAGTGCCTTACAAAACACCCCGCGAAGCCTTGATCATGGCCTCGATTGTCGAAAAGGAAACCGGCGCGCCCGCTGACCGGGGCAAGGTGGCCTCGGTGTTCGTCAATCGCCTGCGCATCGGCATGCGACTGCAGACCGATCCGACGGTGATCTATGGTCTGGGAGAGAGGTTCGACGGCAATCTGAGAAAGAGCGATTTGCTGGCCGATACGCCTTACAACACCTATACCCGTGGCGGCTTGCCGCCCACGCCCATCGCCCTGCCGGGCATGGCGTCGATCGAGGCCACCCTGAGTCCGCCGAAAACCGATCTGCTGTACTTCGTCGCCCGCGGCGACGGTTCCAGCGTCTTTTCGCGCTCCCTGGAGGAGCATAATCGCGCCGTCAATAAATACCAGCGCGGTGGCAAGTGAGTAAATGCAAGTGAGCAAAGGTAAATTCATCACTCTCGAAGGCGTCGATGGCGCGGGCAAAAGCACGCATCTGGGCTGGCTGGTCGAACATCTGCGCGCACGGGGGCGTGCCGTGGTGCAAACCCGCGAGCCGGGCGGCACGCCACTGGGCGAAAAACTGCGCGAACTCCTGCTCCACGAAGCGATGCATCTCGAAACTGAGGCGCTGCTGATGTTCGCCGCCCGCCGCGAGCACCTCGAACGGGTGATCAAGCCGGCCATCAAGCGGGGCGACTGGGTGGTTTGTGACCGTTTCACCGATGCGAGCTTCGCCTATCAGGGCGGCGGGCGCGGCCTGTCAGTCGAAAAGCTCCACCAACTGGAAACCTGGGTGCAGGGGGATTTTCAACCGGATTTAACGCTGCTCTTCGATCTGCCCATCGATATCGCGGCGCAACGGATGGCCGGGGCTGAACGGCAACTGGATCGTTTCGAGCAGGAAAAAACCGAATTTCACGAGCGCGTGCGCGCCGCCTATCTGGCCCGGGCTGCCGCAACACCCGGACGAATCCGCATCATCGACTCCCGGCAGACGCTTGAACAAATTCAGAAACAACTTGAACAAATACTTTCAAGTGACTGATATTATATTAAATACTGAAATATGGAACGACTTGACGGGGGCCGCGACGCGCC
>JAUXNZ010000287.1 GCA_030682595.1 Rhodocyclaceae bacterium
CTTGCCGGAGCCGTTGGCGCCGATCAGGCCGTAGCGGTTGCCCTCGCCGAACTTGACGGAAACGTTTTCGAACAGGGGCTTGGCCCCGAACTGCATGGTGATGTTGGATGCGACGAGCACTGAAAATCCTTTGGCGGGGTAAAGCGGAAGGCGCGCAGTCTACCCGCCGTGCCGCCGTCCCGCCAGCGCCGACTTTTGCGCAGGTGGGACGTCCAACATTCCGCCAGCGCCGACTTTTGCGCAGGCGGGACGTCCAACATTCCGCCAGCGCCGACTTTTGCGCAGGCGGGACGTTCAACATTCCGCCAGCGCCGACTTTTGCGCAATAATGGTCAGACCAGCCGCCGCATCATTTCACTGACATCCGGTGCCAGCAGCGCTTCGGCTTGCAGGGCCGCGCGTTCGAGCGCGGCGCCGAAGGCCAGCCGATCTTCCGCATCCTCGCGCAAGATACCGTTGTCAAGCAGGTGGTCGATCAATGCGGCCATCAGGGGACGATCGGCAAACTCGGGGGTTTTGCCGGCGTGCAGCAGCGCCAGCCGTTGCGCCAGCAGCACGCTCTGCTCAAGCAACGCGGCACGCGTCAGTTGACCGCTGCCGCCGTGGCGCAACAACATCAGGACCAGAAAGTAGCGCTCCATTTGCGGCCGCAGGATTTCGCCCAGCCAGAGCAGATCGCTTTTCGCCACGGTGTTTGCGGTCGGCGCGCAGGCGTTGTCGGCCTGCCGCTCGATCAGCCCTTGTTCCGCCAATTTCCCCAGCACATCTTCCAGCGCCACCGGCAGATCCGCTTCGTCCAGCCGCAGATACAGGCTGTCGCGCATCAGTCCGAGCAGGTCGGTCAGCGTTTCCAGCAGACGTTTTTCGGCGAGCGGCCCGTGCTGCACGATCAGGCAGGCCACCAGCGCCGGCAGGGCATACAGGTGAAAGACGTTGTTGCGGAAGTAGGCCAGCAGGGCGGCTTCGTTGGCATTGGCGCCGATCAATGCGCCCAGGGGATGCTCGATGCGATGCACCGCAGCGAGCTTCAGCGCATAGGCAATGCAGGCGTCGCCAGCGGCTGGCGCCGCGACAAGTTCCGCCGGGAGCAGGCCCTGCAGATGGCCAATCTGGCGCGCCAGCGCCGTGGCATCGGCGGTCGCCTTGGGCGTTGACAGCAGGGCGAGCCCCACCAGATTGACCGGATTGACCAGCGCCGCCGCGTTGATGCGCCGCACCAGCTCGCTGGCGATGTCGCCGACGGCGGCGCGTTGCCAGTCGGTTTCTCCGGGCGCTTCCCCCGCAACGCTGCGCCAGTCCGGATGCCGCGCATCGAGCCAGTCGGCAAGCGGCAGCGGCTCGCCGAAATTCACATAGACCTGGCCGAAATTGCGGCGCAGCACGCGCGCCGCGGAAAACAGGCTCCACAGCGATTCGCGGCGTTTCGGCCGGCCGCTGAGTTCATCCACGAAGCTCGCGCCCTCGGGCAATTTTTCATAGCCCAGATACACCGGCACGAACACCAGCGGCCGCTCGTGGTGGCGCACGAAACTTTGCACCGTCATGCCCAGCAGCCCGGCCTTGGGCGGCAACATGCGGCCGCTGCGGCTGCGCCCGCCTTCGATGAAATATTCGAGGGGAAAGCCGCGCGCCAGCATGCGGTGCAGATACTCGGCGAAGACCGTGGCGTAGAGCGGATCACCCTTGAAACTGCGGCGCAGGAAAAATCCGCCGCCCCCGCGCAGGATGCGCCCGAGCACCGGCAGGTCGAGATTGTCGCCGGCGGCAACGTGGGGCGGGGTCAGACCGAAACGAAAAATGACATACGACATCAACAGATAGTCGATATGGCTGCGGTGGCAGGGTAGGTAGACAATGCTTTGCCCCGGCGCGACGCGCATCAGGACATCGAGGTTGCGCACCTCGACCCCGTTGAACAGGCGCGTCCACACCCAGGTCAGGAAGATCTCGCCGGCGCGCATCACGCTGTAGGAGTAATCCGAGGCAATCGCCAGCACATGGCGACGGGCCTGTGCCTGCGCCACCGGCAGCGCGATGTTGTCACGCGCGGCCTGCGCCGCGATGGCCGTGCGCACCGCCGCGGTCGCCAGCAACGCCTCCACCTCGGTATGGCGATGCGAGACATCCGGGCCGATCGCCAGTTCGCGCTGACGGCGAAAATGGGCGCGCAGCACCCGCGCGCATTTTTTGCCGGCCAGCACCGCGTCGGGAGCATCCGCGACCAGCGTGCGCAATGAAACCGGCGCGCCAAAATGGACATGGGTCTGACGCCCGTGCAGCAGCACCGCCAGCCAGTGCCCGAGGGGATTGCGGCGCTGCCACGACTCGGCCAGCAGGGCGCGCAGTATCGAATCCTGCTGCTTCGGCGCGCGTCCCCACAATACCGTCACCGGCACGAGCTGCACATCCGCCGCGGCATCCGCCGTCAGCGTCGCGATCCAGCGCGCCAGCAAGGGCGGCACGGCATACTGCGCACGCGCCCGGCCGAACAGCCGCCCCCCCCCGGAGAGGGCAAACCCGGCAACCCGGAGCGGCGTATCCGTCCTGGGCAAACCGGCGCGTTCGACCGCGTCCTGCAGCACCAGCCGGTCAGACAGCCAGTTTTCACGCAGCACATAACAAACCGGCCGCGCCGGATCGATGCCCAGCGCGGCGGGATTTTCAGGAAACACACGCACCCGCACCCACACATGCAACAGGCGCAGCGCCAACCTCATGAACAAGGGAGCCTACCTTTCAAGCCGATCCGCAAGATAGCTTGCCGGCGGCATTAAAACAGGTGCGATTGCGCCCACCCTGCTTGGCGGCATACAGCGCCCGGTCCGCTGCGACAACCAAGGTGTCCGCATCTGCCATGTCAGCATCCCTGGATGCCACGCCGATGCTGACGGTGGTTTGCAGTTCCATTTGGTCAACAGCGATCCGCGCACTCCCGATCTTCCGGCGCAAGCGCTCCGCAGCCAAAACCGCGGATTTTAAGTCGGCGTTCTGGCAAACCACCAGAAACTCTTCACCGCCAGTTCGGCATACATGATCGTCCTTGCGAGCCGTTGTGCGTAGCAGTCTGCCCACCTCCACCAGCACCCGGTCTCCCACCGCGTGACCGTGGGTGTCGTTGACACTCTTGAACCGGTCGATATCGATCATCATTACCACCAAACCAACCCCGAAGCGGGTCGCGGCACTCCAAGCCTGGCTCAGATGATCCATGCCGGCGCGCCGGTTCGGCAGGCCGGTTAGCAGATCGGTCATGGCGTAATGCTCCAGCTTGCGATTGCTGATCGCCAGTTCCGCCGCAAACTGCTTGAGCTGCAACCGATCCCGCTCCCAGGCTTCCAGCAACTGGACATAGTGCAAGGCGGCGCGCATGCGCGCCCGCAGGGAACGCAGGTTCACCGGCTTGGTCACATAATCGTCCACCCCGGCCTCGAAGGCCTCGACGACCTCTTCCTCCGAGTCGACCCCGGTCAGCATGACCACATACATTGACTGCCCCCATTCGGTGGCGCGCAAGGCACGGGTGAGTTCGATGCCGTCCATGACTGGCATCAGCAAGTCGGTAACAATAATTTGCGGGAGCACCTCGACAGCCATTTCGAGCGCCGCGCGGCCATCGCCGGCAGTGAACACCGGCCGCCCGACCATCTGCTCCAGCACCGCCTCCATCAGCACCCGTGTGGAGGGATCGTCCTCTACCAGCAGCACCCGCATGGGGGGGTAAAGCGCCTGCTGTTCATCGACCTTGGGAACCGGAGCATCCACCATGGCAGCAAAGGGCGGCAAGGAACCAGACTTCACCTTGAGCAATTCGCCCCATGCGTGCCATTGCGCGATGATGCGATCCACCAGTCCGCCCAGGTCGTTGACGTCCAGGCCCAGCTTGCCTCCCAGCAGCAGCAGCTCGGAGATGATGCTGCTGCGTTCTGCGTCAGGCGCCACCGCCATGTCCGCCAGCCGCTTGGCATGGTAAAACAAATGTACCAACTGATGGGGCCGCGAGCCATCCGCGAAACCCGATGCCTCGGGAACTTCGTGATGACAGACTGGCTCGACCAGTGTCTTCGGCATGCCGCAATCGTACAGAATGGCGGCGGTAAAATCGTTGTGATCCGCTTGCAGATAACGGTGTTCCAGGAGCGACAGCTGAGTGTCGGCTGCGCCTTGCCTCAGCAGATTGTCATATTCGACGGGGTGCACCGTTGCCAGGGCAAGACAACCGATGCGCGCCATCAGGCCGCAGGCGAACAGCTCATCGGGCGAGCCGATGCGGCTGAGCAAACCCAGGTTCCGCATGGCCACGGCCATCAGCAGTGAGTGGGACCAGAAGCGCTCATAGTTGAAGGCCTGGCAAGGTCCTTCCTGATATTGATCCACCAGGGAAAAACCCATGGCGACCTGGCGCACCGTAGCCAACCCCAGGCGCATGATGGCGTCGGGAACCGCGGCCACCGGCCGACCGCCGCCAAGCGCCGCGGCATTGGCAAGGCGCAGCAGACGGCCAACCAGCGCGGGATCCGTTTGCACCACCCGGGCGATCGCCTCGGTCGTGACATCCTCATGACGGCAGAGTTCCATGATCGTCAACGCCACCCCTTTCGGGCTGGGTAACTGGCCGTTCAGCCGCAACTGCTCGATCTTCGCCAGGGATTCCTGGCGCACGGACGGAGCAGCGGCCCATTCGCCCTGGCTGACATTCATTCTGTTCTTTCCATTAATTGCCACTGCTGACGCAGCAGGGCGGGAACGGCCGCGGCCACCAGCGGCTTGCTGAAATAAAACCCCTGCAACGATTCGCAGTCCAGGTCGTTCAGTATATGCGCCTGTTCCAGGGTCTCGATGCCTTCGGCGGTGAGGGTGAAGCCCAGGTTCTTTGCCAGGGAGACAATCGCGCGGACAATCGCCAGGCTTTCCTTGTCGGCCGGCAGGCCCGACACGAAGCTGCGGTCGATCTTGAGGTTATTCAACGGCAGACGCTTGAGATAGCTCAGGGACGAATAACCGGTGCCGAAGTCATCCAGCGCAATATGCACGCCTGACTTTCGCAAGGCATGCAGGGTCGCCATGGTGGTGGTGGAATATTCCATCAGGGCGCCTTCCGTCACTTCCAGTTCCAGCCATTCCGGAGCCAGACCGGTCTCGGCGAGAATGGCCTGAACCTGCTCTGCCAGATTCGGCTGCATGAACTGCACGGCGGACAGGTTGACCGCAACCCTGATTGGCAGACCAGTCGCCTGCCAGGCGACCGCTTCGGCGCAAGCGGTGCGCAACACCCAATCGCCGATGGCCACGATCAGGCCGTTTGCTTCGGCGGCCGGGATGAACTCCACCGGCGACACCAGTCCATTCTCGGGATGCTGCCAGCGGATCAAAGCCTCCAGCGACTGGATGCTGCCGCTGGCCAGATCGATCTGGGGCTGGTAGACCAGAAAAAATTCGCTTCGCTCCAAAGCCAGGCGCAGATGGCTTTCCATGGACAGGCGGCGCAGCGCCTCCTGGGTGAGCGAAGCGCTGTAGAACTGGCAGTTATCGCGGCCCTCGTCCTTGGCGTGGTACATCGCGGTATCCGCATGCTTCAGCAGGTCGGCCGCGTTCTCGCCGTCATCGGGAAACATGGCAATGCCGATGCTGGTGGTGACGACCACCTCCCGGCCTTCGAGGACAAACGGCCGCCGCATCGACTCGTGAATGCGGCGCGCCACGGCAAGTGCGCCGTCGGCGTATTGCAACTCGGGAATGAGCACGGTGAACTCGTCCCCACCCAGGCGGGCCAGATCGACCTCGACACTCCGCGGGTCGTTGCGCGCCACACTATCTGCCGGCCGCACGGCCTGCCTGATCCGGTCGGCCACCCACTGCAGCAGCAAGTCACCGGCACCATGGCCCAGGGTGTCGTTGATATTCTTGAACCTATCGAGATCCATGAACAGGACGGCCAGCTTGTCGCCGCTATGCGCGGCACGCTGAATCTCCCGCTTTAGCCGATCCGAAAACGACAGGCGATTGGGCAGGCCGGTCAGGATATCGAAATAGGCCAGGCGCTCTATTCTGCGTTCGGCCTCCTTGATCTCGGTGATTTTCAGGTGCAATTCCTTCAGCACCTGATAACTGCGGAGCAGATACCGCACCCGATGGCCGATCAGCGCCCAGTTGATCGGCTTGGCGATGAAGTCCGTCGCACCGGCGTCGAAGGCGCGCTCGATGGAACCCACGTCATCCATGCCCGTCACCATGACGATGGGTAGTTCATCGCCGACTTCCTGGCGCAACCGGGCGCAGACTTCATAGCCATTCAGGCCGGGCATTTCCACATCCAGCATCACCAGGTCGCAAGGCGCGGCGCGGAACTGACACAACGCAACCTCACCATCCTCGGCCAGCGCGACCTGGAAACCGGATTTTTCCAATGCCGCCTTCAACAGCAGACGCGCTGTCACTTCATCATCAGCGATCAGGATGCGTTTGGGTTGATCGTTCATGCGCCCTCTTTCAGCATGGCGCGGATTTCCGCGAGAACAGCCGCATGCTCGTGCCGGATCGCATCCAACAGCGGGCCAGCTCCAGCGACCCGACCTTCCCGCCCGAGGATTTCCATTTCCTTGGACAGGCCGGACAAGGCGGTGGCGCCGAGGTTGGCGCTGCTCGACTTGAGGGTGTGGGCGGCGCGACGCAGCGTTTCGGCATCACCCGCGGCGGTGGCCTCTGCCACCTGCTCCACCATTGCGCCGGCAGTATCCAGATAGATCTGCATGATTTTCCGCGCCAGACCCGGCCCGCCGGCAGGATCGATTTCCCGGTATCGATCGAGCACTTTCCTGTCGATGGCGGCGGTCGATTCCGCTGCTTCAGGGACTTTGACGACCGCGGCGATTGCAACGCTCCCGGCGCTCTCGCCCGGGAGTGGCAGCCAGCGCTTGAGCGTTTGTTCAAGCTGCGCCCGGGTGTAGGGCTTGGCCAGATAATCATCCATGCCGGCCGCCAGACATTGATTGCGATCACCTTCCATGGCATTCGCCGTCAGCGCGATCACCGGCAAGCGACGGCCACCGGCCGCCTCGCGCTGACGCAGCGCGGCCGTGGCCTGGAAGCCATCCATCACCGGCATCTGGCAGTCCATCAGCACAAGATCGAAGTCCCGTTCCGTGATCAGCGCGAGGGCCTCTTCGCCATTGTTGGCGATTTCCAGCGTCAAGCCAAAATCGAGCAACACGGCCTTGGCGACTGCCTGATTGATCAGGTTATCCTCGGCCAGCAATACCCGGCCGCACAGTTTGCCGGCGGGTGCGCGCGACGTCATCACGGCAACGTCAGGCGCGCGCACCCGCTCGGACGTGGCGTCATTGCCCGCCTGCAACGCCCAGGCAACCACCTCGTACAGTTCGGCCTGGTGCACGGGCTTGCTGATGCAGCGCAGGATGCCAGCCCGCTCCCGCTCCTGGCTATTGCCGACGCTATAGGTGGATGTCATCATCATCCGGCGGGTGCCGGCCAGCACCGGATCGGCCTGGATGGCGTGAGCCAGTTGCAGACCGTCCATGCCGGGCATGTGCATGTCCAGGATGACGAGATCGAAAGGCGCGTCGACCGCCGCCGCGCGCATTGCCGCCAAAGCCTCGGCGCCACCCTTCGCGCAGCGGACTTGCATCTGCCAGCTTTCCAGCTGCAGTTTCAGGATTTCCAGATTCGTCGCATTATCATCCACCACCAGCACGCGAGCGTCCTTCAGCTGCGGAAGACAGCGGGAACCCGCATGCGCTTCGGCAACCCGGGGCAGTACCAGCTCCACCCAGAACCGCGAACCCTTGCCCAACGCGCTGTCCACCCCGATTTTGCCGCCCATCAGCTCCACCAGGCGTTTGCAGATGGCCAATCCCAGCCCGGTGCCGCCAAACTGGCGGGTGGTGGAACCGTCGGCCTGGGAAAAATGCTCGAACACCTTTTCCCGTGCCTCGGGCGCAATGCCCACGCCGGTATCTTCGACACTCAACTGGATGCGACCGACGTCTTCCGCCTCGGTGATAACTCGGGCGAGCACGACAACCTGTCCCTGCGGGGTGAATTTGATAGCGTTATTGACCAGGTTGACGACGATCTGGCGCAGGCGGAACGGATCCCCGCGCATCCGCATGGGCTGATCAGGCGGCAATAACTGGATGGCCAGTTCTAGTCCCTTGCTCTCGGCCGGCTGGGCGAACATGGCCACTGCCTCTTCCACCACTTCACCCAGGTTGAACTCCACCGCCTCCAGTTCCAAACGACCGGACTCGATCTTGGAAAAATCCAGGATGTCGTTGATGATGGCGAGCAAATGCCGGCCGGAACTGAGCACCGCATCGGCATAGTGATGCTGGGTCTGATCCAGCCGGGTACGCAGCAACAATTCGCTCATGCCCAGTACGCCGTTCATGGGGGTGCGAATCTCGTGGCTCATGGTGGCCAGAAATTCGCTCTTGGCCTGGCTGGCCGCCTCGGCCTGCTCCTTCGCCGCGCGCAACTCCACCGTGCGCTTTGCCACCAACTCTTCAAGGTTCTCGCTGTACCCGCGCAGGCTGTCATCGCGGGCATGAATTTCGGCCAACATTTCGTTGAAACGGTCGACCAGATTGCCGATTTCGTCCGCGCTGGTGCGGGTGATGCGCAGGTCATAGCGCTGCGTCTCGGTCACCTGTTGCGCAGCCCTGGCCAGATCGGCCACCGGCTCGCTGATGCTGCGCTGCATGCGCAGCGCCAGCAAGACCGCCAGCAGGAATACCACGCAGCTCAGGGCCAGGGTGGTGATGGCATCCTGGCCGATGCGGCCCCACATGCCGGTCAGGTCAACCACCAGGGACAGGGTGCCCAGCTTTTCCTCGCTGCCCTCCGTCGTCCTGGATTGCAGGACATGATCGAGGCGCAAGCGCGTGGCGAAGTACGGCATGGCTTGCTCGAAAGTCTGGGGCGCCAGGCTGGTAAAACGCTCGGACGAAGTATCAGCGGGAAAGACCGCGAGTACATTGCCATTCGGCAGAACGATGCGGGCGGCGACCACTTCCTGCCGCTCGCGCAGGCTGGCCAGACTCACCCCCGCCGCATTGCCATCGCCAAATATGACCGCCGCCTCGGCATTGGCACCCACCACATGGGCCAGGCCACGCAACTGGGACAGCATGTCCGCCTGCTGGCGCAGGGTTCCCGCGACGGTGAAGATCAGCAACGCCAGGACCAGCACCATGAAGGCCATCCCGGCCAGCATCAGCAGCAAGCGCCGCTTGAGGGAGGTACCGCTCCAGAGCTGGTTCATGGCCGTCTCACCTGGCGGGCCAGCCGCAGCAGGTTGGAGGATAACTCGAGGTTGCCCCGCCGCGCGGCGGTCAGGTTAATGTCGAAGCGCAACTTGTCGCCTTCCATGGCGAAACCGATGATGCCGCCCGCATCCAGGAAGTGGCCCGCGCCGTTGACCGTCAGCACAGGCGTGCCGCTCAGGCGTTTAAGCACGGTCTCGAACTGGTCCGCCTCGCTTTCCGCCATCACCAGCACCTGGCAGTTCCTCGGCGCTTCGCCCCGGCCCACGGCGCGCACGCTCAGATTCCGGCTTTTCACCGGTTTGCCGTTGAGCTCGTGAATGGCGTCGAAGTAGGCGTCGCGCGGTCCGAACAGACAAACATTGAGGCTGCCCGGCGTCGTCGCCAGGCTCTCCGCCGGCCATTCGACGAACTTGGTGAAGTTGAAGAGGAAAGCCGCCTTCAATTCCGCCTCGGTGACCTGGGCCAGCACCCCGCCGCTGACCAGCATGCCGCCGAGCGTCAGGAGCAAAGAGCGCTTCAGCCTGAAAAATGTCATGAAGAAAATATCCGGATCAGAAACGGAAGATCGCCTTGAGCCGGGCACTGCGCCCATCCTGGAGAATGCTGTTCTGATAATTGATGTCGGACCCCGGATGCGCGTAGCGCCGATCGAACAGATTGTAGAGCCCGAGCGATAACTCCAGCCCCTTCGCCCAGGTGTCCGTGCTCAGGTGCAGGTTGGCGAGCCAGTAAGCGTCCAGTTCGGTGCCGTCGCGGGTCAGGCGCTTGCTCGCGTACTGCACCTCGGCGCCAAAGCGTAGGCCCGGCAGCCCGGTTGCCGGAAGCGGGCCGGAAAAATTCAGCTTGCCCAGCAGTTGGGGAGAGTTTTCCAGCCGGGCGCCGCTTTTGTAAGCCACTTCCTGGTGGGAAAGGCTGCCGCGCAGACGACCGCCCCAGTCCCAGGTCTTGTTGGCAGAGAGTTCAATGCCGGTTGCCTCGACGTCGCCGCCGCTCTGGTATTGCGAAAGCCCGGTCCCCGGATCGGTTCCCAGCACGACCAGATCACGCATGTTCCAGCGGTAGAGCGAGCCGCGCAGGCTCAGATCTCTGCCCACCCGCTGATCCACCACCAGCTCGAGCGTATCGACCATTTCGCCGCCAAGGCCTGGATTGGCGACCTGGGTGTTCGAAGTACCTACATCGTCGTAGTCGCGCTCATAGGCGTTCGGCGCACGATGGGCGCGACCGTACAGCGCTTTCATGGTGGTGCTGGGCGCCGCCAGCCAGATCAGCGCGGCGCGCGGACTGAGCGTATTGCCGGCAACACTGCTGCGGTCGAAACGCAGCCCCAGCGTTGCGCTGAGGCTGTTGTTCAGTGCCCATTCATCCTGGACAAACATGCCCGCACGCCAGCCGGTGCCGGGAATCACCAGATTATTGGCGGGATCGACGAGACTCAGGTTGGTTTGGTCGCGCCGCGTGTTTTCCTGCATTTCCAGCCCCAGCATCAGCTTGTGGCCGGCCCAGCGGGTCGATAGCAAGCGCAGCTCGGCGCCCTGCCAGTCGCTCGATCCGGTCGCCAGATAGGGCGAGTCGGCATAGTAGAACAGCCCGGTATAGCGCTGGCGGCCGAGGAACAGCCGACCCGTTAGTTGCAGGGTATCGCCGGCGAAGCTGTCTTGATATTGCAACTGCGTTTGCAGCGTTTTGTCGCGCTGGTATTGCCCAGGCACCAGCGGTTCGCTGAAGTATTGCGCGGTGGGATCGTCCTTGCGGTTGTCGCCGTAGGCGAAGTCGAAGAACCAGGGGCCGCGGGCGAAACTGGCGAATAGCTGTTGCCCCTTGGTGCCGTTCATGCCGCGGGCTACGCCGCTATCTGGCCAAAGCGGATCGACGTCACTGGCACCGGGAAATTCGTAGAAATGGTCTTCGCCGCGAGACCTGTGGCCGGAGGCGGATACCAGCACATCGAGTCCGTTGTCCAGTTTTTTGCCCCAGGTGAAACGCCCATCCCTGGCCGAATTCAGGTCTTGATAGGCCAGCCCCACTTCGGTGCCATTCACGCCCGCACCGGTGCGCGTCACCACGTTGACCACGCCGAACAGGGCGTTCTGCCCATACACCGCTCCGCCCGGGCCGGGAATGTATTCGATGCGCTCGATCAGGTCCATGTCGAGCGGAAAATCCCGGCCCGAAGCCGCGCCGTCGTACACCACATCGTTGGCGCGATTGCCGTTGATGGTCAGCAGGATGCGGGTGTTGAAATCACCCGGCACGCCGAAGCCGCGCGTGCCGATATAGCTGTACTGGCGATCATAGGAGACATGGATCCCGGGCAGCGTGGCCAAAGCCTCGTCCAGCGTGCGCCAGCCGAAGGCCTTGATCTCGTTGCGCGTGATGACGCTGGCGGCGGCGGCCACTTCCTCCTGCCTCTGCTCGTACTTGGCCGCGCCGACGACGGTGACGTTCAGCAGATCTTCCAGCGACAGTTCGGTGAGATCTCTCTTGGCCCAGGCCGGCTGAGTCAGCAGGCTGGCGAGCGCCAGGGAAAGGAGGGTGCGGCAACAAACCGGTCGTTTCATTGCAATACCTCATCGGCAAGTTTCAGAACCTGGCTACTCAAGCTCAGGCGGACTTTGTGGGCGGCAGCCAGATTGACATCGAAGCGGATCCGACCGGCACGCTGGCTGAGGCCAATCATGCCGCCTGACTGCACGAAGTCCGGGCTGTCGCTGACGGTCAGGGTCGGCGTCGTCAGTGCGCCCAGCACCGCGCTCAGACGAGATGCTTCGCTGGCGGGAATGAACAGCACATGACAGTCACGCCATTCCTCCGGACGCACCACCTGCCGCCCGCGCACCACGAAGCCCTGGACCCTGGCCCCGGTCAGTTCGGCCAGCTTGCCCGAAAGGGCCTGTGGACCCAGCCAGCAGACTTTCAACTCGCCGCCGCCCATGAAGGCGGCGGGCCACTCTGTGTACTTTGCAAAGTTCAGGACAAAACCGGCCTTGACACTTTCCTCGGAGGGCGTGACGGCTGATGCGATTGTCGGCAACAACAGCACTATCGCGAGCAGCGCCCGGCGCCATCGCCCTCCGGTCATCATGAAGATCGCCATCGCTCAGAATTTCCAGTCCGCCTTCAGGTAAGCGCCGCGTTCGATCTTCACGGGAACAGAAGAAATGGTCGTCATGACGATTTCCGGATGGCTCGAGTCCAGCAGGTTCTGACCTACCAGCGAGATTTCCAGTTCGCGATTCGGCTTCCAGGCCAGGCGCATGTCCAGGCTGGTATAACCGGGCACCTCATCCCCCGGGGTATTCGGGCCGCCGCTGAGTTTGCCGACTTTACGCAGCCAGACGTCCCATTGCACTTGGGGAGTAAGGTCCAAAGAGGAGCGCAGTGAGACCTGGTGGCTGGGCGTGGCGCCGATGAACTCATCAGGCTGTGCGCCAGGCTTGGCGTCGCGTGCATTGATCTGGAACAGCGAAGCGTTGGCCTGCAGGCGCCAATTCTCCCGTGGCAGCCAGTCCGCCGAGACTTCCAGTCCGTAGGATTCCGCCCCGATGGCGTTGGTGACATACAAGGGCAGGTAAGGGTTGATTCCGAGGAAGAGCGGGTTTGTGCCCGGGACGCCGCCGCGCAGGTCGGCATGGCGGTAATAGAAGGCCGCCACATCGGAAGTCAGGGTGGCGCTCCACTGGCGTCGCCAGCCCAGGTCCAGGGCCGTGAGTTTTTCCGCAGCCATGTTCGGGTCGCCCACCGTGGCCAAGGGGAGCCCGAAGGTTTGGATCGACGGCGGGGCAATGAATACGGTGGATGCGCGCTCACCGCGCGAAGGCGTGCGCACCGCGCGCGAAACCGCGGCCCAGAGACTGTCTTGCGCGGTCGGGGTCCACAGCAGGCGGACGTTGGGTTGCACCTCGAAGCCGGTGAAATCGTTATGTTCGAAGCGGCTGCCCAGGGTCAGGCGCCAACGCTCCGGCACCAGCGTGATGTCATCCTGGATGAAGGCGCTGTACAGACTGAAGGCCTTGCCTGTGTCTGAAAACAACAAATAGGGCGTGCCCGTTACCTGGTCTTTGCTGGTCCGGTAACCCAATCCCCAGACGAGGTCATGTTTGTCTCCGATGATCTGTTGCTGGTATTCCAGATCGAAGGTGTCGATCCGATAGCGAACCACGCCCATATCGGTTTCGTTATGTTCGATAAAGGCCTGCAGGGAGTGAGAGCCGTTGTCCGCTGGGCGTTCCCACCTGCCCAGCAGATGTCCGGTCTGGCCGACCCCGTCGGTGTTCAGGAGCGCGGCGAAGGGAGGGGCGGCGGTGAAGGCGGCGATCCGGTCACCCGCCCGATAGTCACGGAAATTGCCTTGCAGGCTGTAGTTGTCGCCGCCGCGCGTGGCATCCAGGCGAAACCCCGCCTGCTGGTTTTTCCAGTTGTCCCAACCCTTGCCGCCAGTGACGGCATCCTGGCCACCGTCGATGGATTTTGCCTGGGCATGCAGGCGCAGATGGGTTTCTTCGTCCAGCGCCCAGCCATAGCGTGCCTGCCCCACCCCGCGCAACTCGTTGCCCGCCGCGGCGCTGATCAGCCCGCCCTGAGTATCCTTGGCCGAATAGGTGATGATGTTGATGATGCCATTGACCGCGTTCGCGCCCCAGATGGAGCCGCCCGGACCGCGAATCACCTCGATGCGCTCGATGTTATTCAGGGGGATGTCGTTGTGTTCCCAGAACACGCCGGAGAAGCCCGCGCTGTAGATGGCACGGCCATCCACCATGACCAGCAGCTTGTTGGAAAAGCGGGAGTTGAAGCCGCGAATGCTGACCGACCATTTGTTCTGACTGATGGCGGCCACCTGCACGCCGGGGGCCAGCCGCAATGCCTCGGGGACACTGGTGGCGCCGGAACGGCGGATGTCGTTAGCCTTGATCACGAACACCGCGGCGGTCGTTTGCGCCAGGGACTGCTCCTTCTTGGAGGCGGAGGTCACCGTGATTTGCATCAACTCTTCCAGGCTGAGCTTCAGCACGGAATCAATGTCGTTTGGACCCTGCGGCGCGGCGAAGCTGGCCGAACTTGATGCCAGCGCCAGGCCGAGGAGAAAAGTCAGGGGTTTCTTGCCACGCATGATTTCTTCCATAGACGTCACTCCGGATTAATTTGCAAGTAGTTAATGCCCGGCAGGCAAATCATTCTAACCTTGGACAGATGCCATGGCGTGAATAACCCGCTGACAACCCGTTGCTTGGCGGCATCGCAATGAAACCAGGCGAAGACAGGGCACACCGTATAATTTGCGCTTCCCCGTTCACGTCCCGCCCCCTCCCCACGCATGACCCGAGCATCACCCCTGCCCGCCGCGGATTTCGCTGACCACACGCCGATGATGCGGCAATACCATCGGCTGAAGGCGGCGCATCCCGACGTGCTGCTGTTCTACCGCATGGGCGATTTCTACGAGTTGTTCTACGCCGATGCGGAACGGGCGGCCAGGCTGCTCGACATCACGCTGACGCAGCGCGGCCAGTCGGCCGGCCAGCCGATTCCGATGGCGGGCGTGCCTTATCACGCCGTCGAGCAATATCTGGCACGGCTGGTGAGGCTGGGGGA